>CAZDLH010000081.1:0-8452 GCA_964505925.1 uncultured Burkholderiales bacterium | reverse complement strand
TAGGGCTTCGTACTACGAGGACTCGGGAAGCAGCCCTCTGCGTTAGGTCTCGACCGGGTCGAACAGCAGGCTCTGGGCGGTCTCGAGAACCTCGTCTACGCGAGACTCCGACGGTGCGTTCAGAGTCCCCAGATACGGTAGGAGCTCTTGCTGAAGCCGAGCCGACACGGTCTGCAGGCGCTGCACCTCTTCGGTGAAACGTTCGCTTTGCAGTAGGTCGACATCGCGGTCGGGCAGCAGCCCCTCGATCAGCAGCAACTCTCGGCGGGAATAAGGGCCGGGGGTGCGCAGATCGTCGAGCCACTCCGAGGCCAGCCGCTCCGCCAACCCTATCGCTGTTCGACGGTAGTAGCGCACCTCCGGCTTGTCTAGAGCGCACTCGAGGTACAGTTCGGCAGCCTCGCACAGATGCGCCCGCGCCTCCGGCGAAAAGCTGTGGGCAGCCAGAAGCCTATGGAGAGTCGCGCGGTTGTGCTTCGACCAGAAGTCGCTGGAGGCGTCTCGCCAGACCTGGATCGCCTTCTCGGCGCGAGCTTCGTAGAGTGCGCTGAAGGCGAGATCGTCCTCCGCCCCCCCCCGCACGAACCAGGTAGCCTGAAGCTCCCGGACAGCTCGCCCCATGGAGCTCAGGCTCCGTTGGGCTCGCTCGACTTCAGCGGGCTGATAAGAGGTCAGCCACGCTAGCCGGTTCTGCCCCTCGAGCCCCAAGATCCGCCCCTCTGGGTCGGTCAGGGCCCCGGTTGCTGCCAGGAGGTCCTCCTCGCTGAATGGGCGTTCCCCCACCACCTCGAGCCTTAGTCGAAGCTCAGAAGAGTCTCGACCCTCACTCCGTTCAGCTGCTCCCGCCCGTTCAGAAACGCCAGCTCGACCACGCAGGCCAAGACCACGACCTCGGCGCCCAGCTTCTCCACTAAAGCCACCGTAGCAGCGGCCGATCCGCCGGTGGCGATCAGGTCGTCCACTACGATCACGCGCTCTCCTGGAAGGAGCCCATCGCGATGGATCTCGAGGGTGTTGGAGCCGTACTCTAGATCGTAATCTTGACTGATCGTTTCACCTGGAAGCTTGCCCGGCTTTCGCACCGGAACGAAGCGCAAATTCAAGCGGTCTGCCAGCGGAGCGCCGAAGATGTAGCCCCGGGCCTCCAAAGCCACCACCGCCTGGGCATCCAAGCCAGAGAGGCGCTGTTCTAACTGGTCTAGCGTGTATCGAAACGCTTGAGGGTGGCCGACCAAGGTCGTGATATCCTTGAAAAGGATCCCCGCTTTGGGGAAGTCGGGAATATCCCGAATGTGGCTAGCTAGATCCATGAAACACCTCGTGGCAATCGATTACTTCGACCTTCGCTCGGCGCCGAGCCCGCGCTCTCCAAATGCGAACGAAGGATGCAGTGGGAACACCCTTTGGCAGATTCGCCCGAGTACCTGCGAACGGCGGGCGGCCTGGACCCCCTCGGCCTCTAGACCTGATGCACCAAAGTGCAGCCGAGGCCCTCTAGCCGTTCCAACGCTTCGAGACCGCTAAAGAAGCGGCTCACCTCCCGCAGTTGGGCCCGACGCCGACCGCTGAGCTGAAACGCTCGGGTCTCTTCCAGGGATACCGTCGCCCCGTTCTGATAAGCGTACCGATCGCCACCCAGCGAACGGAGCACACCGGTCTCGACGAAGGCCTCCAGGACTTCCTGCACCGTCGCCTGGGGACGGCCGACCCTGGTCGACAGCGTCGGGGCCACCGCCTCGAGTTCGAAGGTCTCTCGACCCGCGACCCCTCTCAAGCAGCGCCAGATCGCTTCGGCCGTCGGCCGATCCCAGCAGCGCTCCCCTGCGGTGCGCTCCCACTGCACCAGCTCGGCCGTTCCGAACAGCAAAACGAGACTACTGGGACGGACCTGCAGGAGCAGGCGCTGCAGGAGCTCGAGGTCGGGTGGAGGAGCCAGCAAGATCAGAGCCTGCTGGGTGCTCTGGGGCGGCTGAAGGTAGTCGTAGAAACGCCCCCGAGCCCCCGGAAAGTGCTCTTCGGCCTTCGACCGATCCCGGCACAGCACGGCCGAGTCGGGCCAGTGGTCCAAGCACTTCTCGAGCCAAGCTCGCCGCTCCCGGGCCGCCCGCAGGTCCACGACACTCCCCCGCTCGGGCTGTAGCGACAAGCGGCGAGGGCGCACCACGCCCACCACCTGGATCCGCAGGCGAACCTCGCCCCGGAACTGCTCCCGGCCCAGCTGCACCAACAGGTCGTAGCGGTAGCTCTGGGGCGCCAACTCCGAACCCAGCGGACCTAGCGAAAAACCGATGGCCCGCTTGCGGACCCCCGCCTGCTCCAGCTCGAACTGGAGATGGTCCCCGGATCGACCCACCGCTCGGTGACTCGCGATGGTCACGCCCTCCAGCAGAAAGGTCGGCCTGGGGTTGGCCTCGCCGAACGGCTCTAGGCGCTCTAGAGCATCCACCAAAGACAGATCGAGACTGGCCAGGTCCAGGCTTCCGTCGTTCCAGACGGGGGCCACGCCCTCGCGCAGCTCCGCCACCGACGCTAGGACCGCCCGGCGGAACTCCTCTAGCTGGTCGGTGCTCAGCGAGAACCCCGCCGCCCGAGGGTGCCCTCCGAACTTCAAAAGATGAGGCTCGCAGGCCAACAGTACGCGGTACAGGTCCACATTGTCCGGCGAACGGCCCGAGCCTTTGGCCTTCTCGCCGTCCACCGAAATCACCAAGGTCGGCTTCTGGTACCGGTCGGCGAGGCGTCCGGCGGTGATCCCGATCACCCCTTCGTGCCACCCTGGACCCCACTCCACGATAGCTGCCTGGTCGGCGCGCTCCGGCCGCTCTTCGAAGCGCATCTCGATGGCCTCGCGAACGTCGGCTTCGTGCTCTTTACGGCGCTCGTTCAAGACGTCGAGACGCGCGGCCAGCGGTAGCGCCACCGCCTCGGTGGGCGCACTCAACAGCTCTACCCCCAAGCGGGCGTGCTCCAGGCGGCCCGAAGCGTTCAACCGGGGGGCTAGAGCGAAGGCTAGGGTCTCAGAGTCCAGCGGGAGCCCGTCCCGCCCAGCCACTTTGAGTAGGGCCTTCAGTCCGGGGCGCAGCCCGCGATTCATGCAGCTCAGCCCGAGGGCCACGAAAGCCCGATTCTCGTCCACCAGGGGAACCACGTCCGCCACCGTAGCCAGAGCCACCAGATCCAGCAGATGGGCCGGCTCGGCCCCGGAGCTGCCGCGCAGCCCTTGCACCAGCTTATAGGCCACCGCGGTTCCGCACAGGCCCGAAAAAGCCGAACTGTCCAGCGGGTGGTTCGGGTTCACGAATGCGTCCGGCTCGGGGGCCGGGTCGGGCACCTTGTGGTGATCGGTGACCACCAGGGTCACTCCCAGTCGCTTGGCGGCCTCGATCTCGGCGTACGAAGAGGAGCCACAGTCCACGCTCACCAGAAGCCCGAACCCTTCGGTCGCGCACCTCTCCACGGCCTTCATGGAGAGCCCGTACCCCTCTTCGAAGCGGTCGGGGATGTGGTAGCCCACCTCCGCCCCCAGCTCCTCGAGCGCCTGTCGTAAAAGCACAGTAGCGCAGATCCCGTCGGCGTCGTAGTCGCCGTGGATCAAGATCCTCTGGCCCTGAGCCACCGCCTCGCGGACCAGCTCCACGGCCGCGTCCAACTGCCGCAGCTCCGTCGGGGCCCGGAGCTGGCTCTCCGAAGGCTCGAGAAAGTCGCGTACCTGTTGGGGGGTCCGGCAGCCTCGACTGCTCAGCAGATCCGCGTCGAGTTCCGTCAGGCCAGGGCAGAGCTGCAGTAGCTCCCCGGCCTCCTCCGACTGGACCCGAGAGGCCAGGGACCCGGGATCGACAAAACGGCTCATCGGGACCGAACCTGCTCCGGTCGGACCCGGTCCCCTATAAGCTCACCCAGCACCGCTGCCATCTCATCGGCCAGCTCCTCGAACCCTAAAAAGAGGAGCTCGGCCTCCCGAGCGCTCTGGGGATCGCAGAAGCGCTGCGCGAGCCGGTTCAGCAGTTCGACCACCGGCCTCAGACGCGGAGCGGCCTCCACCGCCAAGAGCACCAGCCCTTCGCACTCCTCCCGCGCCTCCTCGAGCAGAGCATCGTAAGCGAGCCGCGCTTCGCCCGTCAGCTCCTCGCCCACCTTCCGCAGCGCTTCCGAGGGGGTCAGCTCCTCCATGAAAAAGCGCTGGCACTCCTCGAGGTAGCCTTCGTCCCAACGGGACTCCCCCTCCCGGAGGCCTCCCGGATCGTAGGTCAGCGAAAGCTCCATGCGGGTCGGAAAATAGTCGGACGACGCCTCCCCGTAGTTGGCCCGGATCAGGGCGGCGAACACCGTTTCGGATAGGTAGCCCTCCGAGCGCAGAGCGTCCAAGCTCCGTCCAGCCGGATCGACCAGCGCCGGCAGCCTCGCCAGCTCCGACGGCAGAGGCGTCTTCCCCCCGGGTGAGGCCAGACCCTCGGGCGGGGCCAGGCCGTCGGCCGCGCTATCTCGATACGGGAGTTCGAGCCAATCGAGACCCCTCCGGTGGTGCTCCTCCAGCACCACCTCGAGCTCGATCCCCCGCCGCACGGCCCAGCTCGCGACGAAAGCGAAGTCCCGGTAAGTCTCCAGGCTCCGGGGGCAGCGAGAGCGCAGGTCTAGCACCGCCCGATTCACGCGTGCTCTCCGAAACTGTCGATACTCATCTGCTCTTCGAAGATCTCCACCGGGCAGTCGTTCTCCAGATTGTACCGACACCGCTCCAGGGCTCGCTCTAGCACCTCCGCATCGGTGCCGACGGTACAGACCCCGATGGTGGCCGCGTTGTAGAGCTCGCTGTCGCCCACCTCGGCGGCCGACAGCGCCTTATCCCGACGAATACGGGCCAGTACCGCGCTGACCACCGACCGCTTCTCCTTTAGGGAGCCGGGTTCGGTCAAGAGGCGCAAGCGAAAGCGCCAGCAGGCCACCTTCATCGCTGCTGAAGCAGGCGCAGCACCCCGGCTACGTCGGTCAGATCGTCGAGGGCGACATCGGGGAGGAACTCTTCGAGCACCGGTTTCGAATGCGGTCCGGTGCCCACCGCCAAGGCCCGAGCCCCTAGAGCCCGGGCCACCGCGATATCGTTCGGGGTGTCGCCGATCACCCAGACCCTATCGGCGGGAAATCGGACCTCGAAGTGTCGGCACGCTCGCTCGAGCGCCACCCGAGCCAGACGGTTCCGATCGGCGCAGTCCGAGCCGAAGCCCCCGACCGGGAAAAACCCGTTGAGCCCGTGCACGGCCAGCTTACTGCGGGCGGTAAGCTCGAGATTGCCGGTCAGTAGGCCCATCGGGACCTCTTTTTGACGCAGCAGAGACAGCAGGTCGTTCACCCCTGGCAATATCCTACTCTCCGCCGCCAGACGCTCTCGGCAATCCTCGAAATAGCGGGGATACTTCCGCAAGATCCGCTGCTCGGTTTCCACCCAATCGCGCTTCGGGTAGCCCACTAAGCGGAACGCCTCCCGCACGATCAGCGGGTCCGTTTTACCCGCTGGGAAGATGCTCTGCGGAAACTCCCGACCGGTGACGCGATGGAAGGCCTGCCCCAAGCACTCCATGGCTGCCCTGCCGCTGCTGACCAGGGTACCGTCTATATCGAACAGCACGAGATCCTTCACGCCGTACGCTCCTCCAGGAGGCGCCCGAACTCCTCCTGCGTCAGCACAGGGTAACCCAGGGGCCCCGCCTGGCTCCGAGCCTCCGCAGTGTTATAACCCCACGAAGCGAGCGCGCAGGGTACCCCTAAGGGAGCCACCTGGCCGAGATTTTCGATCAAGTCGTCGACGAAGACCGCCTCTGAGGGCTCCACCGCGAAACGTTCTAGGATAGCCAACACCTGCTCGGCCTTATTCTCCGAGAACTCCCGCCCGTAGATGGGGATGCCCACCAGCGGGGTCGACTCTAGGAGCGCTGCTGCCGAATCGGTGTCCTTGGTGGTAGCAAGAGCCACCCCGGTCAGCCGTCCGACATGCCGCACCACCGAATCGACGACCGCTGCATACGGGCTCTGGAAAGAGTACCAGCGCTGCCGATCGGAGTCTCGGAACCGGCACCTGATCTCATAGTAGTGCTGGAGAAATCGCGCGGCATCCTCTCCGAGCCCGCCGCGCAGCTCGCTCCAGGTCGCTTCGTCCAAGGGAGATCCGCCGCCCTCGCTCCGGGCCAGCTCTAGACGCTGCATCAGCAGGTAGAAGTCGAGACCGGTCCGAGCCCAAGGGCGCTCGATCATAAAGCGCTCGCGGTCCTCGGGCTGATCGAGGACCGCCCCGCCCATCTCCCTATAGGCCCGCCAGGCGACCTCGTACACCTCTCCGGCCGAGTCCCACAAGACCCCGTCGAAATCCAGAATCAACAACCTCAGCCGGAGCCCCTCCGCCGGAGAAGATAGCGACCGGCTTTGCGATCCCAGGGTCATACTGCTTGACGACCCAGCGCCTCTAGAGCTCGGTCGATACGGCTCAGGCACTCCTCGCGCCCCACCAGGTAGAGAAGATCGAAGAGGCCCGGACCGCCCCCTACCCCGGAGACCGCCAGCCTCACCGGATGGATCAGACGACCCGCACCGCAGCCCGCCTCCTCGGTCACCACGCGCAGCTCCTCTTCGAGAGCCGCCCGATCCCAGGCGCACTCGGCCAAGCGTCCACGATAGGCCTCCAACAGTCGAGCCGAATCGTCCTTCCATCGCTTGGCGACGGTCTTAGAGTCGTACTCCTGGGGAGCCTCGTAGAAGTAGCGACACCCATCCACATAGTCCGGCAGCACGAAAGCGCGCTCTTTCATTACCTCGATCACCGATACCACGAAATCCGTGGCCGGCACCGTCAGCCCCGCCCTTTCGAAGAACGGCAGCAGGAGCTCCGCGATCTTGGTGGGCTCCATAGCTTTGAGGTGAAGAAAATTGATGTGCCTTAGCTTCTCCACATCGAAGACCGACGGCGATTTCGAGATCCGATCCAACGAGAAGCGGGCGGCCAGCGAGTCGAGATCACCGAAGAACTCCTGATCGTCTCCAGGGCTCCAGCCCAGCAGGGCTAGAAAGTTTACCAGCCCGAGGGCGCAGTACCCCTGATCGCGGTACGACTCCACCGAAACATCGCCGTCGCGCTTGGAGAGCTTCTTCTTCTGTTCGTTCACGATCAGCGGCAGGTGGGCGTACTCCGGCGGCTGCCACCCGAAAGCTCGATACAGCAACAGATGCTTCGGGGTCGAGGTGAGCCACTCTTCCCCTCGAATGACGTGGGTGATCTCCATCAGATGGTCGTCGACCACCGCCGCTAGGTGATAGGTGGGGAACCCGTCGGACTTGAGCAGGACCTGGTCGTCCACCGTGTCGGTCCCGATGCTGACCTCGCCCCGGACCAGGTCGGTGAAGATCACCTCTTCCCCCTTGGGCACCTTCAAGCGCACTACGTACGGCTCTCCCGCAGCGATCCGAACCTGCGCTTCCCCGGGGTCCAGATCCCGGTAGCGGCCATCGTACATCGGGTTGAGCCCCTGCTGCTGCTGCTCTTCGCGCATCTGAGCCAGCTCCTCGGAGGTAGCAAAGCACGGGTAGGCGTGACCTTCGGCGACCAGACGATCGACGTGCTCGCGATAGATGGCCAGGCGTTCGCTCTGGACGTACGGCCCCGCCTCCTTGGGAAGGTGAGGCCCTTCATCGGCCTGCAGACCCGCCCAACGGAGCGAATCGAGAAGGTTCTCGACCGCACCTTCCATCAGCCTGGTCCGGTCGGTGTCCTCGATCCGAAGCAGGAACGTCCCTCCGGTCTTGCGGGCGAAGGCCCAGTTATAAAGCGCGGTCCGAAGACCTCCTACGTGGAGATATCCGGTGGGGCTAGGGGCAAAACGAACTCTAGTCAAAGCGACTCCTTCAGTCCTGGAAGTGTACTGTTACGCGGGCGAGACCGCCAACGGTTCCGCTACGGCGCCCCAGGGAGTAGCCCCTTCCCAGTGCTGAAGTTCGCGAGTGAGGGCGTCCGGGAACGCCGGAACCGTCAGGTCACCGATTCGACTTCCCAGTAGTCGAGATTAGACCATACCTCGAGCGACGATCTCGGATCTTCGAAGCTCTGCTCCCACTCCTGCTGGAGCGTCTCTTCCTCTTCGTCGATCAGGTCCCGGTCGGTTCGAAGTGCTATCCGAGTCTTGCCTACTCTATCTTCGGCCTGCTCCTCGGAGTCCACCAGGCCCAACCGGGCCATCTCGGCGTACTCCTCCCCGTCCACTTCGAAAAAGAGTCGGGCGAGGGTTTCGAGATCGTCGTCGGTCTCGTCTCCATACCACTCCATTTCGATGGCTCGGGATCCGAGCCGACGCCCGTCTCCGAGATTGATCGCTTCCACTCCACGCTTCAATCGCTCTGAACTCATACCGGGACCTTCACCTCTCTCAAAGCTTCGGCGACCACCCCCAGCCCGATCTGCCCCGAAGGGTCT
>CAZDLH010000080.1:0-8582 GCA_964505925.1 uncultured Burkholderiales bacterium | reverse complement strand
GAAGAACTTCGGGTTCGGCGCGGAGGTCACCTGAGCCAGGATCGCTCCGATCTGATCGCTTCTCAGGTAGAGCGCTGGCGTGGGGACCGAGAGCGCGCCGGGCGACCTCCCGGATGCCCTGCTCGGTGCACCCCCGGCAGGGGCCTGAGCCGAACCCGGGGGCCCTCCGCCCTCTAGGCTGGCGATGTGCTGCTCGAGCCGCTGAAGATAGCCGGTCGCTTTCTCGTTGCCTGCATCGAGCCCGAGGACCTTCTGCAACAGCTCTCGACCGCGATCGTAAAGTTTCGCTTTCAGGGAGATCTCGGCGGCGGCGATATAGTAGTTGACGGCTTTGGCGGTCTGACCCATCTCCTCATAGAGTTGAGCGACCTCCAATCGGGCCTTGATCTCTTCTTGTGCGTTCATCCGTCTATCCTCTCAAGCACGATCCGATTCTCACTTCCAAGGGAACAGCATCAGACCGATAGCTCTCGTCCAGTAAGCGATCGCCTGATCCAGTTTTCCCCTTTGATAAAAGAGCGTTCCCAAGTTGTGGTACACATGCCAAAATCCAGGGTTCAACTGAACGACCTTATCCCATTCGAGAATGGCCAGCTCTATCTTACCCTGCTCGAGATACGCCTCCCCGAGGTTGTAGTAGCTCGGCCAGTGATTCGATTCGAGCTGGGTGACGGTCTGCCAGCCCACGATCGCTTCGTCGAGCTGCCCCCGATGGTAGAAGTAAGTGTTCGCCAGGTTCCAGTGGGCGGGCCAAAACTCGGGCTGAAACTGCACCGTCTTCTGCCACTGGTTGATCGCTTCGTCGAACTGGGAGCGTTGATAGTAGGCGTTTCCTAAGTTGTTGTGGGCCTGCCAGAAACCGTGTTCGGAGTTCGCCGATTTCTCCCACTCTGCAATAGCCTGATCGATATTGCCGTGCTCATACTGGAGATTGCCTAAATTGTAGTGGGCTTGGGCGAAATTCGGGTTGATCTCGATACTCTTCGCCCAGTACTCTAAAGCGCCGTCCAGGTCCCCTTTCTCCAGCTGAACGGTACCGAGATTATACAGAGCAACCGCGAACTGAGGGTCCAGCTCCAGAGCCTTCTCCCAGTGCTTCACCGCCTCTTCCTTGCGCCCCTTCGCGTGGAATGCGTTACCCAGGTTGTAGTGGACTTCCGCAAACTGCGGATTGAGCATCAGCGCCTTCTGCCACTCCTCGATGGCCGCGTCCACCTTCTCCTGCTGGAAGAACCCGTTTCCGAGGTTATAGTATGCGGGTGCGAACTTAGGGTTGAGCACCGTAACCTTGCGGTACTCCTCGATCGATTCCGGGATCTGACCCTGGCGATAGTAGGCCGACCCCATATTGTAGTGCGCCACGAAGTTGTTGGGGTTGAGCTTCACCGCTTGCTTATACTCGCCGACCGCTTCCGAGAGCTTGCCCAGGCCGTCGAGCGCGGTCCCCAGGTTATTGTGGGTCAGCGCGTTGTAAGGGTCGAGGACGGTGGCTTTTCGCCACTCCATGATAGCGAGATCCAGCTTCCCCTGCTTGTAGTAGTTGTTCCCGAGAATATTGTGGAGCGCGGCCTCGGAAGGGCTGATGTTCGTCTTGTATAGGTCCTCGGGGACCTCCTCGGTCTGAAGAGCTTTGATCAGGTCCGATACGCTCTGGAAGCGTTCGCTAGGGTCCTTAGCCATGCACTTGAGCACAGCTTCCTCCACGTTTTGGGGGACCCGACGGTTGAACTCCCGCAGCGGCGGGGGCTGCGCCGTGAGATGCTGTTGAATAACGGCAGGCAGATTATCGGCTAGGTAGGGGACTCTGCCCGCCAACATCTGGTACAAGACGATGCCGAGGGAGTAGATATCGGCGCGTCGATCGACTTTCTCGCCCCGAGCCTGCTCCGGAGAGAAGTAGAAACAGGAACCGATCATCTGGCCCGGCTGGGTTAGAGTCTGGGACATCTCCACCCAGGCGATCCCGAAATCTGCGACCTTGACCTGACCCTCTTCGGTCACCATCACGTTACCCGGCTTAACGTCTCGGTGGACGATACCGTGTTGGTGAGCGTAGTCTAAGGCTTGGGCTAGCGGAATGAAGAGCTCGAGAGCCTTAGCCACCTCCATCGGGCCTTTCCGGCTCTCTAAGACATCGTCGAGGTCGGTCCCGTTGATGAACTCGAAGACCAGGTAGTAGATCCCCTCGTGCTCCGAGATATCGTAGATGGCGGTGATGTTCGGGTGGTTCAAGCGAGCCGCCGCTTGGGCCTCACGCAAGAAGCGCTCTTTCGCCTCCGGGTTACCTATGAGTTGCTGCGAAAGGATCTTGATCGCAGCGGGACGATCCAGTAGCGGATCGTGCCCATGGTAAACGACGCCCATGCCGCCGCGGCCGAGCTCTTCAATGATGTGGTATCGTCCGATAGTTGCATTGATCATAGCGCTCTGCCGGCTCGGTTCGTGGTTAGAGGGACCTCCCCTTTCCGCACTTGTGGGGAATGGTTTCCTAGAACCAAGCCTGAGCATTGAGTCGTGAGTACCCTGAGCAGCTCGGGGATCCCCAGCGTTCGACCTTCGGGTCGAGGTACGTGAGCGGTGTAGAGATCCGGGTCGATATTCAGTGTCCGGAGCTGGACCATATTGACGTTCTCATCGTTGATCAGCCGCACTAGGGAGTCCACCTCCTCTTCCACGTCGGTCCAGCCTGGCATCATCAAAAGGTTGAGGGAGACGTAGACGCCGGCTCTGCGGGCGATCCGGATCGACTCGATCAGCGCCGGGAAACGGTACCGCTTCGGCTGGTAGTAGGCCTCGTAGACCCGGGCCAGCGTAGAGTTCGTCGAGACCCTCATCGAATCGAGCCCCGCTTCGACGATCTTGGCGACCTTGTCCGGTAAGGAGGCGTTGGTGTTAAGATGGAGAGTACCGCGCCCCTGCAGTTGGGAAAGCTCGGCCACCGCCTCGGCGATGAGGTCCCCTTGCAGCAGGGGCTCCCCTTCACACCCTTGTCCGAAACTGAAGATGGAGCGTTCCGCCTGGAGGTGGTGACGGCCCACCTCTAAGATCTCTTGGATCCGAGGCTTAAATCTGAAGCGTTCCTGAGGCGACGGAGGCCGGTCGTCGGGCTGTAGGGAGATACAGCCCAGGCAGTCGGCGTTACAGGCCGGCGAGACCGTGACCGCCCCTTCCCACCGATGTAAGAAGACGTTCTGTGCGTTGTAACAGCCGTACTCTAGAGCGCAGATCTTGAGCTGCTCGAGGACGCGGTTATTAGGCAACCGCTCCAGGAGGCTTCCTACAGCATCGTCGAGGTGGTGCGGGGCGTACTCCTGGGGGGCCCAGGTGGGGCTCGCTTCGGTTCTCACCGCCGCGCACACCAACTCTTCACCCCGGGCGAAAACCGCGGTGTAGCCGAAAAACGGAAGGTGTTCGACCCGCTCTCCAGGCTCCTTAACGAAAGCCGGAAGCAAGGTCCGGGTGTAGCCGGTCGGCAAGCGAGCGGCCACCGCATACCCGTCGAGTTCCACTATCCCCGCTTTGCGGTCGTAACCCAGGGCTACCCGATCGGGCAGATACTGGAGTTCGGCGTGCTCCGGTAAAGGGATCAGCTCCTCCTCCCGAGGTGCGCGGAACTCGACCCCCGATCGTGCGAGCACTCCGACGCCGGGGACGTCGAGGATCTGCCCCTCGGGAGTCCCCACCAAGGGGATCAAGCGGGCGCGGCGCTGTCGTGTCGACGAACTGCGCCGTGCCCGCCCGGATGAACGCTTCATCGAGGTCATCGACTGACGGTCGGGGTGTCCTTTCCGAGGGTCATCAAGAATTCGGCGTTCGTCTTAGCTCGCCGCATCCGCTCGAGCACAGCTTCGGTCGGCTCTTGGTTATCACCCAGAAGCGACAGAGCCCGTCGCATCAAAATGATCTTCTGGAGCTCTTCCTCGGTCAGCAGCTTATCTTCGCGGCGGGTGCCCGACTTCTTGATATCGATCGCGGGGAAGACTCGCTTCTCGGCCAGACGACGCGAAAGGTCGAGTTCCATATTACCGGTTCCCTTGAACTCTTCGAAGATGACTTCGTCCATTTTGGAACCGGTCTCCACCAGAGCCGTCGCGATGATGGTTAAGCTGCCACCGTTTTCGATATTGCGCGCTGCACCGAAGAACCGCTTCGGTGTCCTCAGCGCCGCCGTGTCGAGACCTCCCGAGAGGGTGCGGCCCGAAGGCGGGGTGATGTTGTTATAGGCTCTTCCCATTCGGGTCAAGCTGTCGAGCAAGATCACCACATCCTTGCCCATCTCCACCATCCGCATCGCCTTGGCCAGCACCAGTTCCGAGACGTGGGCGTGGTGCTCCGGCGACTCATCGAACGTGGAAGCGATCACTTCACCTTCGATGGAGCGCTCCATATCGGTAACCTCCTCCGGCCGCTCGTCGATGAGCAGAGCCATCAGAGTCACCTCGGGATAGTTCTCGGTGATCCCGTTAGCGATCTTCTTGAGTAGGATCGTTTTTCCGGCCTTCGGCGGAGCAACGAGGAGCCCGCGCTGACCTTTTCCGATGGGTGCGAAAAGGTCGATGATGCGCCGCGAGTGGTCGTTCGTCTTCTCGCTTTCGAGCGTGTATCGCTCCTCCGGAAAGATGGGGGTCAACTGGTCGAAATGGGGACGCTTGCGCGCCGATTCGGGGTCGGTTCCGTTCACTGTGGCCACCTTCAGCAGCCCGTAATACTTCTCACCGCTCTTGGGAGGGCGAACCTGTCCGAGCACCATATCGCCCATCCGTAAACCGAAACGACGGACCTGCGAGACCGACACATAGATATCGGAGTGACTCGGAAGATACCGACGACCGCGAAGAAACCCGTAACCCTCCGGCAGAATCTCGAGGACTCCGCTGGCGTACAGCAGCCCCTTCTTCTCCCTTGGAGCCGACGAGCGTTCGTCGTCGGAGTCATCATCGTCGTCATCGTCGCTGTCCTGGTCGCTCTCGTCGTCTTCAGAGCGCTCTCGACCTCGGTCGCGACCGCGTCGTCGACTGCGGCGGCGGCTTCGACCCCTCTCCTCGGTATCGTTATCGCTATCGTTATCGCTGTCGCTGTCGCTGTCTTCATCGGACTCGTCATCGGACGCGTCGTCTTCGCTCTCCGAGGATTCGACAGGTTCCTGCTCCTCGCGGTCTCGGCGGCTCCGTCGTGCTCTCCGACGACGGCTTCGGCCCTCGTCGGAATCGCTGTCCGAGTCCTCGCTGGACTCTTCTTCTGATTCGGCCTCGCCGCCCGAACTCTCCTCGTCGGAAGAAGGGGCTGACCCGCTGTCGCTTCGCCCTTTTCGCCCACTTCGGCGGCGACTGCGCGAAGGGCGCTCCTCATCTTCCGTGGTATCGGGGTCGCCCTCGGCGGACTCTTGAACCGTAGCCGGAGCGCTAACCTCCTCGGACCCGCCTTGGTGCTCTTTGATGAGCTCGATGATGTCGTCTTTGCGCAGCTTCTGGAATCCTTTGAGGCCCAACTGCTTGGCCTTCTCCATGAGCTCTACACGACTGCAGCTCTTGAGGTCTTCGAGGGTGGTATTCGCCATGAGCGATTCTCCTTTATTCTGCGGCCGTTCACATTTTCAGTGACGACCGTGGTGGTCTAATATTCTACGGTCCTCAGCCTTGACCCAGCAGACTCTTCGTATGCCTTAGGGCTACCAGCCCTAACGACGCAAACAGCAGAAGAAATACCGCTAAGGCCGCCAAGTCGCGCCATCCGTACATCCCCTGCTCGGCTAGAAAGGCAGCCGTACCGCGCTGCAGATAGAAAGCTGGGGAGAACAACACTGCTCGACTCAACACATCGCTAAGGTCCTGAAGGGCCAAGGGGATGTAGATCACCATGAAGAGGGTGGACGTCGCCGCATTGGCAGCGGATTGATTCGAACAGAGCAGTCCAACCAGGACTCCCAATGCCGCAAAACAGAGGCATCCGGCAACGAGGTGGAACAGCAGAGTTAATGAGGGGATGACAGCGTTTCCTAAAAGGACCGCTACGGTCGAGGCTAACGCTAACAATCCGCCAGCACTCACCTTACCTACCCACAGTTGTACCATGTTCACAGGCGCTGTCAAGACCCCCAGGAAAGTTCGGTGCTCCTTCTCCTCCACTACCGAGGCCGAACAGACCATCAATCCGGACATCGCAGTGAAGACCAACCAAGCCGGTAGTAAGCGTTCTCGCCACCCCCGGTCTTCGCCGAGTCCGTCCATCGCACTCACGATCCGCAGGTCTATGGGAAGGTCTTGCGCAGCCACCGCTCGGGCCGCCTCTTCGATCGCGGTCCGAAGAAGAACGGTTCTCGTGGATTCGGGGTCGCGAACCTGCATCAGCACGGTGGGCAGCTCCCCGGTAGCCAGCTGTTCACTGAGTTCGAGCTCCAGCTCCAACAGTCCGTCGAGCTGCCCTTGTTCGAGGGCCTCGCGCCCCTGGTGAACGGTGGAGAACGTCTCCAGTCGAAGAGCATCCGACAGCGACAGCACGAGACCGAGGCCCTCTTGCGTCGACCCCACCACCCCCAAGGTTGGGCGCGCGAAGTCTCCCCTTTGGCCCACCTGGAAAAACAGGATGCTACAGAGAACCGGCCCGATCAAGACCAACAGAAATGTGCTGTTGCGAACGGCATCTTCGAGATCGCGCCAACATATCAGGCGGGCTGCCCTCAAGAATTTCTTGCCCTCATCGAAGCGGCAACCGGGCCCAGGCGTCGGCCTTTCCGCGTCTCCACTCGAGCTCGGTCAGTCGAGGTCGAGGTCTAGATCGAGGTCGATCTCCTCGTCTTGGTCGGCGGCCGCCGGCTGCAGCGACTCCTCGTCGGTCTTCACTACCTCAGCCACCCTATTCACTTCGTTTTTTAAGTCCGGAATGAAATTGTCCGGAGCCTCCATAACGATGACGCGATGGCTCGGATGATCCACCTCTTTTTGCCCCTGGACCACCTGGAACGCGATCTTGTTCTGAGCCTTGATCCTCTCCATCAGCCGGTTCGCATCGGCTTTGTTAGGAAAGAACGGGCCGTAATAAAGATAGGTTCTATCGGAACTAAAGTGGACATCGGTATGACGACTATTCCTTAGAACCTGGGCTACGGATTGATTCATCTCTGGGGTCTGGGGCCCGATGGTCAGCCGCCAATCGGCCGGAACCTCAGTTTTGCGGGTCGCCTGCTTAAGGAGCACTTCATACCCCATAGAGGTGAGCTTCTCTTCAGCGCCCCCGGCCTCTCCGGCATCATCGATCCAGAACACCACCTTCGACTTCTCGTCGGAAGGTTGTGGTCCGCCACCGAACTTCACGTAGGCCAAGGCAGCGGCATCCAGGAGTAGTAAGAACCCCACGATCGCTATGAGTACTCGTCGAACTGTCGCCATGAAACCTCTCCCAAGCCACGCAAAATCTGCTAAGGGGAAGAATTACCCGAGTCCGTCTCGGTCTCCTGCCGCCCATCCACCAGGAGGCCCCTCAGACTGCCAGCTCGCTCCCGAACCTCCTGGGGAGAGCCGTCGAAGATAGCTCTACCGTCCTTGAGCACCACGATCCGAGTACACAGCTGTTCTACCTCATCGAGTCGATGGGAGGTGAGCAGAACCCCGATACCTTTCTCTTTCCATCGCTGCACCTCTCGGTGAAGCTCGTCGGTACTGGTGGGGTCCAGTCCGTCCGTCGGCTCGTCGAGCAACAGTAGACGAGGGGAGTGGACGGTCGCGCGGGCGATGGTCAGTCTCTGTCGATAGCCGGTCGACAGCTGAGCGACCGCTTTATCGGCCACATCCGATAGCCCGAACTGCGCCATATGGGCATCCAGGTCGAGCCGGACCCCGTAGAGGTCCGCAAAGAACTTCAGGTTCCGCCGAACCGACAGTCTACCGTAGTGGCCGGAACGAGCTAGGACCAATCCGACCTGAGGACGCCAGCGGGCGCTACTTATCGGATCCACCCCGCAGGTGCGGATCTGACCTGCGTCCGGCCGCAGAAAACCGGTGGCCAGCAGAAAGGTGGTCGTCTTTCCGGCCCCGTTAGCCCCGACGAACCCTAGGATCTCACCGCTGGACACCCGTAGATTTAAAGCGTCGAGGACCCGAACACCCGGATAAGAGAAGCGAAGACTTTCGATCGCTAAGAGCGGCTCTTCCACCCCGACTACATGTAGCCCCAGTCCTCTTCGAGTTGAGCGCGGAAGGCGCGATTGAGCCGGAGGGCTTCGTTGACCTTCTCGTTCCCCTCCCACATCTGCAACAGCGAGGAGTCCAAGCTAGCCTGGTCGGCTTCCCCCCTGGCAAAGCTATCCATCACGTCCATCGCCGACTCGAAGTCGAACATCCCCGTCATCCCCATATCGACTTCATCGCAGTGGACTTGGTAGTAGCCGGACTCTTTGATCATCTCGACGTACTCGTCGCGCATCAGCTCTAAACGTTTGCGCATCTCGGCCAGCCACTGCGTGAACCCCTCCCTAGTGAGGCGTCCGTTCCGAACGGCCTCCACTTTGGCTGCGAACTCATCGTAGCGCGAGGTGAAGTCCTTGTCGTGAGTCTTCGGGGGGAGTGCGACCCCTCCAGTGTGAGCGC
>CAZDLH010000079.1:4573-8601 GCA_964505925.1 uncultured Burkholderiales bacterium | reverse complement strand
GCCCAGGGATGTCGGTATGGAGATCCGATTGGAGAGCAGGCCGGGTGCTTAACCTTCTAGACCGACTCGAGGGTTGGCAACTCCTAGCGGTTTTAGCTCCCATCGCGGTGACGATGTTCGCTGTTCGGCGGCGCGAGGAGCGACAGGAATCGATCGCCTGGGACGACCTGAACTCGCTGCAGAAAGGCTGGCTGTTCCTAAGCTTTTTGACCCCTGGGCTAGGCGCATCTCTGCTGTGCGGGCTGAAGTCCGAAGACAGGGATCGGATCTTGGAAGCGGGCCGCAAGCTTCAGGGGTCCTCGGGTAGGGTAGCGCCGCTCGTCTTGGACTCCTTCTGTGAGACTGCGGGTCTTAAAGACGCACCCCGGAAAGACCCTGACGAGACGGCCCGTTGGCTCCAACTGCGCTTCGAGGAGCAGCCCGAGGCGCTCCGTTCGCAGTTCCAGAAGGTCTATTTCTGAGGGCTGTAGGTCTATCGTGAGCTCTGCTTCTCCTCTCCAGAGGTTGGCCCTGGAGGTTTGCGATGGGCGGGCTGCCGTTCGCGCGGTCATCGTTCGGGCCTGGGGCTCCACGCCGAGGGAGGTGGGGGCCGACATGGTGGTGGACGAGTCGGGTGAGCTCTACGGCACGGTGGGTGGAGGGTGCGGAGAGGCGGAAGTTTATGAAGCGGCCTTGGAGCTGCTCCACTCGAAGTCCGAGCGAGCCTGCCTGTTTCACGTGGACCTAACCGAGAACCCCGAGGATGGGGGGGGGAAGGTCTGTGGGGGGCGCTTCGACCTGCTGCTAGCTCGTTACGATCCGACTTCCGACCGAGGGTTCGCCCGGGAACTCCAGCTGCGCCTGGAGTCCAACGAGCCGCTGACCCTTCGAACCGAGGTGGGCGGCGGCTCCCCTGGATTTTGGAAGCTCGGTCACAGCCGCGTGCAGGTGGATTCCAGGTCGTCGTTGGTGGCGGATGCGGCCAGTGAGCCTCGGTGGGTCGAAGGGGAGCGAGCCGACCGGGGCCAGTTCATCGAGCCCATCGGGCAGGTCGAACAGCTGATCGTGGTGGGTGCCGGCCACATCGCACGCCCCCTGTGCGCGATGGCTAGTATCGCCGGCTATCGGGTAACCGTTTTAGATGATCGCGCCGAGTACGCTCGACCCGCCTTTTTCCCTGAAGCCCACCGCGTGGTCTGCGGCGAGTATAGCGATGTCCTGGGTCGTCTCGAGGAGCCGGAGCAGGTGAGCGTGGTGCTGGTGACCCGAGGGCATAAGCACGACCAAGACTGCCTCCGACTCCTAGTGGGGACGCCGTTGCGTTATCTCGGGATGATCGGAAGCCAGCGTCGGATCGATGCCGTTTATGCCGAACTCGTCGAGGAGGGTTTCTCCATCGAGGAGCTGCGCAAGGTCGCGGCCCCGATCGGTCTCGAGATCGGGGCCCAGACCCCCGCGGAGATCGCTTGCTCTATTTTAGCTCAGATGATCGCCCGCCGGAGACTCGACCCGGACTTCGGCAGAACGGGCTCAGACCGACGGCGGTATACCCGGGTTCTGCGATCCTAGACCGTGGGATGACGGTAGCCTAGCGCCTTTTTCTTTTGCCTTTAGGGAGGCGTTGGGGCCCATCGCGGCGCGGCGTTCCCCAGACCGGAGCTACTAGGTCGACCGGGCCACGCACAGCTGTTCGAGTTTGAAAAGGGCTCACCTAGGGTCATGCTGAGCTATCCGCCCCTCGGGGCGGTCTTGGGATGGGGGGATTGGAACGTGAGGTGTATATGATTTACAGATATCTAAGGACCGGTCTGCTAGTGGCCGGTCTGCTCATTAATGGGGTCGCCGCCGAGCCGCTCAACAGCGGTAGCTCTCCGGAGCTTAAGCCGGAGCCGCACGGCCGAGTGAGCTTAGTGCCGTTGGTGGAAGACCGGATAGAACTGCTGGAGAAGAGCGCCCCGGTGGCTCAACCCGAACCGACCCGTGCGCTTCCGCCGATCATGGTGAAAGCCAAAGTGAAAACCTACGAGAAGGTCGTGATCGGAAAGCGGCGGGTCAGCATGGCCAGTCGTGGTGCGGCGCCCGCTGAGGCCGTGGACGAGTATATCTACAAGACCGTCCCTAAGGTCGAATACAAACAGGTCGACATTTCGCCTATCATCGAAAAGCACGCGGCTATCCACGGCTTAGACCCCTGGTTGGTTCGGGGTGTCATCGAGGTGGAATCCGCTTTTCGTCCGACCGCGGTGTCTCCCGTAGGGGCTGGCGGGCTGATGCAGTTGATGCCGGGAACCGCATCGTACCTCGGCTGTCGGGACCGGTTCGACGTCGAGCAGAATATTGCAGCCGGAACCAAGTACCTGAAGATGATGTACGACCGCTTCAAAAGCGAGGACCTGATGCTGGCCGCTTATAACGCGGGGCCGGGGAACGTCGAACGGTACGGCGGCATTCCGCCCTTCGCTGAAACTCAGCGTTACGTGGTGAAGGTCAAGAAGGCTTGGAAGAACAGCAAGGCGACCCACCAGAAGGCTCAGTAAGGACAAGTCGCCCCGCGGGAGGCGCCCTTTTGGAGAGGTTCTGTCTACGCTTTCGAAGAAGGACACCCGGGCGAGGTCGCCTCGGGAACACTCCGGGCTGGCATCGTTTCGAGGCCCACAGGGGGGCATTAGATTAGGAGGAAAGTGCTTGCAGATCACGGTTAAAGGAAAGCAGATCGATCTCACCGACTCTCTCAAGTCCTACGCGACGGAGAAGATGAGTAAGGTGTCTCGGTATTTCGACCACATCATCTCCGTCGAAGTTTGTCTCTCCGTTGAACGCAACTGGCATATCGCCGAAGTCACTCTGTTCGGGGAAGGCTTCGACCTGCGTGGCGAAGAGAAAAGCAAGGATATGTACAACTCGATCGACCGCGTGATCGAGAAGCTCGAGCGTCAGCTGAAGAAGCAGAAGGGGAAAGTCGCTGTGCGGCACTCCGCTCGGGGCCCTGCCGCTCCGCCTCTCGAACCGGTGGTCGAGGGCGCGAGTGAGGGCGACCGCAAGTCCAACGGCAACGCTAGTGCGATCGATGACTCGCTCTACGCGCCGCGGGTAGAGCACATCCAGTCGTTCTTCGCTCAGTCGCTGTCGATCGAAGAGGCCATCAAAGAGATGGAGTCCGCCGATAAGGACTTCTACGCCTTCTTTAACGAGGACCGCCGTCGCGTCAATATCGTCTACAAGCGTCCTAAAGGTTACGGCCTGATGGACCCACGTCTCGAAGACTAGACCGGTTCGCGCGTTCTACTAAGGCGCCGGTGCGACGCCTTCCGAACTGAGTCTAGCTCGATTCAGTCGGAGGGCGTTTTCGATCGCAGGAGCTCGATGCAGGTCGAGCAGCGGAACTTCCGCGCTCGCGGATCGTTGAAGTCGCTGTAAGAATGGTCTATCTTAAGAGTGCTCGAAACGAAACGAGCTTCGCGGCGGAGTGAGGCATCCCGTGAGCGTCCGCTGCTCGGCAAGACCTGGACAGAGGTGAAATTTGAGTTTGCAACCCCGATGGAAAAGTATCCTGATCGCCGGCTTGATACTGCTGGCCGGCTGTTCTCAGCCGAACGCTCCGGTGGGAGTCGTTCATGAGGGCGCTGAGCAGTCGGTCGTGTCGGTGGTCGCCGAGGCTGTCGACGTCAGTACGGTTGCCGTCGGCGGTGAACGACCGGTGGCTCAGGCCGACCCGGCGGAGTCCGAAGAGGAGAGCGAGGAGTTTAAACGCGACTACTCGGAGTTCCTCAAGGACCCGGAGAAGCTCGGATTCGAGCCCGACGATACTCTTTTCCGAAACGTTTACTACTATATCAAAAAGAGTTACGTGGAAGAGGTCCCCGAGAATAAGCTGTTCGAGGGCGTCAAGAAAGAGGTCGCAGAGCTCTTGGGCCAAGCCGAGCTCGATACGGATGAGCTCGAGGATCTAGACCCCAATCGTAAAGTTTTGCCTCAGCTCATCGACCTCTACGGTGAACGGTTAGAGCCGAAGCTACTGACCTTCGTGGCTATTTTGGGCATGCTCGATG
>CAZDLH010000079.1:0-4563 GCA_964505925.1 uncultured Burkholderiales bacterium | reverse complement strand
CTCGCTGCTGATGCTCCCCGAAGAGTACGAGAAACTCCAGGAGCAGATGCAAAATCAGGAGTTCGGCGGTATCGGGGTCTATATCGAACTCGACCCCGATAGCAACAATCGCCTGACCATCTTCGAGCCGGTCGAGGGGACTCCAGCGTATCAGGCAGGACTGATGTCTGGTGACAAGGTTCTCAAGATCGACGGAGAGTCCACCGACGGCATCACCTTGGATATGGCTCAAGCTAAGATCCGAGGGCCGAAGGGCACCGAGGTGACCCTCCAGGTAGAGCGGCGCGACGAGCCAGAACCGCTCGACATCGTGGTGGAGCGTGGAGAGATCTCGGTGGTGTCCGTCTCCTCGAAAATGCTCGAAGATAACGTGGGATACGTCCGTCTACGTCTCTTCGGAAGCGATACCGCTGGAGAGCTCGCCGGAGCAATCGAGAAGCTGAAAGCCCAGGGGGCGCGCTCGCTGATCGTCGACCTGAGGAACAACGGGGGCGGTTACATCGACGCTGCCGTCGATGTGGTCGGTAGCTTCTTCGAGAAGCGGAACGGGTTGGTGGTCTACACCATCGACCGCAACGACCGAAGACGGGAGTACCGCGCTACCAACTCCGGGATCTCAGAGCTCCCCACGGTCGTGTTGATGAACGAGTTTTCGGCTAGCGCGTCGGAGATCACGGCCGGTGCGCTCCGAGACCACGGGATCGCTAAGCTCGTGGGTCAGAAGTCGTTCGGCAAAGGTAGCGTGCAGCAGCTGTACCCCTTCGCGAACGGTTCCGCTTTGAAGCTGACCATCGCTCGGTTCTACACCCCGTCGGGTACGGTGATCGATCAGAACGGTCTAGAGCCGGACGTCAAGATCGAGATGGAGCCGAGGTTCGTCGGTCGAGGTGAAAAGGATGTACAGCTGCAGAAGGCGGTGGAGATCCTGAAGGGTCAGCTCACCACCGAAGAGCAGGAGATCGAGGTCCACTCGTGAGCGTGACGGAAGCGGTTCCGAGTCTGAAGTCGTTCTATCTCCAGACCTACGGCTGTCAGATGAACCAGTACGACTCCGAGCTCATCTCGTGGATGCTCGGACAGCGTCACTACGCGCCGTCCGAGGATCCGGAAAATTCGGATGTGGCGGTGTTCAACACCTGCTGCGTCAGAGATAATGCCGATCAGAAGGTCTACGGTCGGGTGGGTCGCTTCAAGAACTATAAGGAGTCCAATCCGGATCAGGTTCTGGCGGTGGTCGGCTGTCTGGCTCAAAAGGATGGGGAGAGCTTCATTCAGCGTTTCCCCCAGGTGGACATCGTGGTGGGAACCCACAATCTGGCGGACCTTCCCGAACTGATCGAGCGGGTCCAGGCTGGAGAGGGACCGTTCGTCAAAGTCGACCGTAGCGGGGACCATTTTCATCTGCCTTCGAGTCCCCAGAGCGATTTCAAGGGCATGGTCACCATCAGCATGGGCTGCGATCAGTGGTGCACTTTCTGCATCGTGCCGTACGTCCGAGGTCGATTGCGGAGCCGACCTCCCGAGATGGTACTCTCCGAGGTGAGGCGGCTGGCCCGCGAGGGGCACCGGGAGGTGCTGCTCTTGGGGCAGAACGTAAACGACTACGGACGGGATCTCGAACAGAAGGTGGATTTCGCAGCACTCCTGGACCAGCTGCGAGAGGTGCCGGGACTCGACAGACTCCGCTTCACCTCGCCTCACCCCCACTACTACACCCAGGCGGTGATCGATAGCATGGCGAGCAACCCGGCGGTCTGCGAGCATCTGCATCTGCCGCTACAGTCCGGGGATGACGATGTGCTCAAGCGGATGAGGCGGCTCTATACTCAGGCCGAGTTTCTCGACCTGGTTGGGAGAATGAGGACGGCTATTCCGGGCTTGTCGCTGACCACCGATATCATCGTGGGCTATCCGGGCGAGACCGAAGCGCAGTTCGAGCAGACCCTGAAAGTGATCCGAGAGGTCCGTTTCTCGTCGGCTTTTATGTTCGCTTACTCGCCGCGACCGGGTACACCGGGCTCACTGTTTAAGGATCAGGTTCCTGACGAGGTCAAGATGGAGCGTCTCTACCGCTTGATCGAGCTACAGAACGATATCTCTTTGGAGGAGAACCGAGGTCTAGTCGATCGTGAGTTTCAGGTTCTGATCGAAGGTAAGAGCAAGAAGGACGAAGGCCGGGTCACGGCGCGTACCCGCTGTCACCGCTTGGTGCACTTCGCCGCCCCTCGCGATCAGTCGCTCGAAGGAAGGATGGCTAGAGTGCGCCTGAGTCGAGCTTTCACCTGGGGGTTCGTAGCAGAACTCGTCGAACTAGAGCCCCGACGAGGATCGTGGAGCGAAGCTCAACAGGCCGTGTAGTCTGGTGCACCGCCGACCTTAAGCCGGATCGTGGGCGGCGCTTGGAGGCGCTGTTGAGGCGACTCGCGTCGGGTTGCGGTGCGGACTGGCTCTGGCTGTACCTCGAGGAAGGGAGGGCGATCCTTCTGCTGGCCTCTTTGGGGCGGGTCAAGCCCCATCGGACCGAGTGGGGTCTTCCGTCGGAGAAAGCGTTCCAGGATCCCCTCCGTTCGAGATCGGAGACCGCAGACTGGCAGGAGTTTTCACCGTTTCATCCCACCGTCGATACTTTCGCTGGGTTGACGCATCTCAGACTGAGTTGCGGTGGGCTTATCCACGATGGGCTTCGCCCTTTGAGCCCCGAGGATGTCGATGCGATGGAGGGCCACTTGGCGCTTCTAACGGTTCAAAGGGAAGCCGATTCACTGCGGCGACGAGTGCAGACTTTGAGCAGCGAGCTGCAGGACACCCGTAGGGTCTCCGAGCGCCTCCGCCCGGCTTTGGAGCGCGGCGAGCGCCGGGCGGAAGCCCTCTCCCAGTGGTATCGGCAAGCTTCCGAGATGCTCACCTCGACGCAGCTGCGCGCTCGTCTGCCGCGATTAGCCCAGCAGGCGCAAAACCTTCTGGAGGCCGACGCCTCGGCCATCCTAGTGCGAGAATCGGATCGGGTGCGCATCTGGGGTGGGGAGAGTTTGGAGTTGGAGGTGGAGTCGGCGGCCTCCGTGGACCGGTTTGGAGCGCTCGGTCGGAAGGTGCTCGCGCAGGGTGAGGTCTACAGATACCAACGAACCGGCAAGCGCAGGGACCGTTTCCTCGACGGACTTGGCTTGGTTTCGGCCTTGGTGATCCCCCTGGAGATCGAGGGTCGGGTCCTCGGTGCGCTCCTGTTTGGTCATCGACAGCCCCATCGGTTCACCCAGGATGAGTTCGACCTCGCGCGTCTGACCGCTTATCAGTCCGCTCTGTTTTTAGAGAACAGCCTGCTGGTGACCGGCTCGGACGTGGAACGGGTGGTGGCCCGGGCGGTGCTAGAGAGCATGGCAGACGGGGTTCTCACTCTGGATTGGGAGAAGAGGATCACCTCTTTTAACCCGGCGGCGGAGCAGATCACCGGATGGAGTGCTGAAGAGGCCATCGGCCGTTCCTGCGAAGAGGTCATGCAGAGTCGCTATCTGTGTGGGAAAAAAGAGGCGGCCGGATGTCAGGAGAACTGCCCCCTTCTCACCCTCTTGGCCGATCAGGAGCTGATGGACCGAGGGTTGACGGTCGAGGGGACCATCGTGCATCGCAAAGGTGAGCCTCGCTACGTTTCGTCCACCTATTCGGTAGTGGCCGACCGGGGAGACCTGCTCGGTGCGGTGGTCCTGTTTCGCGATATCACGGAACGGAAGCGGCTCGAGGAGATGAAGTCTGACTACGCCGCGGCTCTCTCCCACGATCTCAAGACCCCGCTGACGGCGATGAAGGGGTACGCGCTGACCCTGTTACGCCACGGGGAACGGCTGGACCGAGGAGCACAGAAGGAGGCTCTCGAGGTGATAAACTTCGAGATCGACAGGGTCTCCCGGATGTTCGACAACCTCCTTCATCAGGCGCGGCTCGAAGCTGGCGTCCGGAACCATCACTACAGTCGAGTCGTCCCGCTGCAAGTGGTTCGACAGGTGGTGTCCCTTTACGCTTACTCCGGGAGAAGCCATCGCATAAGCTACCGGGTCGAGCCGCCGGAACTCAGCTTCACAACCGATCGAGACCAGCTCGACCAGATCTTGAACAACCTCGTTTCCAACGCGTTGAAGTATACCCCTGACGGGACGGACATCGAGATCGTCTGTCTCGGCTCTCCCAACTCGATTCTGTTCCAGGTTCGCGATAGCGGTCCCGGTATCGCCGAGGCGGATCGACC
Organism: uncultured Burkholderiales bacterium; assembly: GCA_964505925.1. Taxonomy (GTDB): domain Bacteria; phylum Vulcanimicrobiota; class Xenobia; order Xenobiales; family JADMJV01; genus JAEXNA01. The sequence continues at coordinate 323 of CAZDLH010000079.1, read as the reverse complement.
GTATATTTTCCGGCGATTTCATCGCTTGGGAGGGGCGAACTCCAAGCGGGTCAGAGGTACGGGCCTCGGGCTTCACATCACTCGAATGCTGGTCGAGAGCTTAGGGGGCGAGGCAGGGGTGGAGTCCGAGCTAGGGGAAGGCTCGACTTTCTGGTTTCGCCTCCCGCTAGAACCGCCTCCCATCGATGAGGAGGAGAGGCCGCCATCGGGTGCTTGGTATCAAGAGTTTCTGAGGAGAATGTAGGATGATGAATCGAACGAGCGCCATGATCGGTCTCCTGTTTTTTCTCCTGACTCTCCCGGGTTGGGCCCAGATGGGGTCC
>CAZDLH010000078.1:0-8647 GCA_964505925.1 uncultured Burkholderiales bacterium | reverse complement strand
GGAAGGCTCAACAGCCGCAGCGCATTGGTGATCGCCGGACGGCTCTTCCCGAGTTTTTGAGCCAACTCTTCCTGTGTTAGGGAGTGCTCTCTCAAGAGGTGACTATAGGCCAGTGCGGTCTCGATGGGGTCGAGATCCTCGCGCTGGATGTTCTCGATCAGGGCTACCTGGAGGAGCCGAGACTCGGTCATCTCCTCGACGATCACCGGCACGTGGGACAGCCCCGCTAGCCTGGAGGCTCGACACCGACGCTCGCCCACCACCAGTCGGTAACCGTCGCCGTCCTGGGTACAGATCACCGGCTGGAGAACCCCGTGGACCTCGATCGAAGCAGCCAGATCCTCTAGGGCCTTCTGTTGAAAGATCTTTCGTGGTTGAAACGGGTTAAAGCGAATCTTCTCTAGAGGGATCCACTGGATCATCCTCTCCCGCTCGTCGCTCTTATCCATGGTCGGCCTCCCAGGTACGTACTGAACGCCGCAGTCTCCTCGCAGTGCGCGGCTTCTGAGCCCCGTGCTATCGGTGCCGCATCAATATACGAAAATCTTTCAATCTTTCCTGGATAACGAGAGGGGTTTTTTCTGGGGAAGCCCGTTGCGCCGCGGATACTCCTCTGAGATCGGCTCGGACTTTATGAATCGGAGCAGGTACCGGCTTCGATCCGTACGCTGGTGGGTCTTCACCTCATCGAGACGAAGCTTCAGCTCCCGAAGAGCGAACTCGGCCTGCTCTAGCTCCTCGGTATAGGCGGGCCCCTTATAAGCGAGCAGTACGCCGTCCGATACCAACAGGGGAGAGGCGAACTCCACCAGGACCGCAAGGGAGGCCAACGCTTTCGCAGTGACCGCTTGGAAACGTTCTCGGAAAGCGCTCTGCCGCCCCAGGATCTCCAGCCGCTCGGTGACCACCGTGACGTTGCCTAAAGCCAGCTCCTCTACGCACTCCGAAACCCATCTGGTCTTCCTCGCGGCGCTGTCCGTCAAAACGAAATGCAGATCGGGTCGAGCTATAGCCAAGACCAGCCCAGGGATGCCTCCACCAGTACCGATGTCGATAACCTCGCCGGCGGTCGGAAGCCACCCCACCCCGAACAGCGAGTCTTCGATCAGCTCCGCTCGGATCTGCTCTCGCTCTTTGAGCGCCGTCACCCCTCGCATCGAGCCTTCGGCCACCAAGCGGTCCTCCAGCAGCCGGAGGCGGGCGCGCTGCTCAGGACTCAGGTCGAAGCCTAGCTCCCCTACCTCGCTCACACTGAAACCGTTTCGCAGTCCGCGCGGTGCTTGAGGGCCACCATCAGGGCCGATACATCCGACGGAGTCACGCCGGGTATTCGGGAAGCTAAGCCCAAGGTTTTCGGGCGGTGGGCGGTGAGCTTCTCGCGCCCTTCCATCGAGATCGATCGGACCGCTTGAAAATCGAAGTCGGACGGGATAGCTTTTCGCTCATCCTTGGCGAAGCGCTCCACGTCTTGCTGCTGGCGTTCCAAGTAGCCTTCGTACTTCACCGAGATCTCCACCTGGCGTGCCGCTCTCGCTTCAAGCTCCGGCAGACCCTCCCACTCCCTCAGCTTCTGAAGATCGACTTCGGGCCTGCGGAGAAGATCTCGAAAGCGGGTCCCCGGCTTCACCGGGCTTTCGAGATGGGCGGTCAGCTCGCCGGCCTCTTCACCCTTCACGCGCCGCTCGAAGAGCCTGCGATCTTCAGCCTTCATGATCTCCATCTTGCGGCAGAACACCGCCCAGCGATCCTCCGGAATCAGCCCCAGCTCCCGGGCCATAGGCGTCAACCGTTGGTCGGCATTATCCTGGCGCAGCAACAGCCGATACTCGGCTCGGGAGGTGTGCATCCTATACGGCTCGCTCGTACCTTTGGTGATCAAGTCGTCGATCAAAACGCCCAGATAAGCCTGATCACGGCCCAGGGTGAAAGGCTCGGACCCCCCGGCTTTTCGGGCCGCGTTGACCCCGGCCAGCAGCCCTTGGGCGGCCGCTTCTTCGTAGCCCGAAGTGCCGTTGATCTGACCGGCCAGATAGAGGCCGGGTACCCCGCGCACCTCCAGCGTGGGGTCGAGCTGGGTAGGCTCTATATAGTCGTACTCCACGGCGTAGCCCGGCTTCAAGATAACGGCCCTCTCTAAGCCTGGAATAGAGCGCACGATCTGAAACTGCACGTCCAAAGGTAGCGAAGTGGAGACCCCTTGCAGATAGACGTCGGGAACGTTGAACCCCTCCGGCTCGACGAAGACCTGGTGCGTCTCCTTCTCTTTGAACCGGACCATCTTGTCTTCGATGGAGGGGCAGTAGCGCGGCCCCAGCCCTTCAATGATGCCCCGATACATGGGGGAGTGATGCAGGTTGGCTAAGATGATCTCTTTGGTCCGGGGCGTGGTCTCCGTCAGATAGCAGCTGAGCTGCCGAGGCGGTAGCTTCAGCTCCGACATCTCCGAGAAGACCAGAGGGGTATCGCTCGGAGGCTGCTCCACCATCTTATCCCAATCGATGCTGTCGCGATCGATACGAGGGGTCGTCCCCGTCTTCAGCCTGCCCAAGCGCAGACCCAAGCGGGAGAGGCTCTCGGACAGACCGATAGCGGCCGGCTCCCCGGAGCGGCCCCCGTCCAGGGAGAGCTCTCCCATGAACATCCTACCGCCGAGAAAGGTGCCGGTGGTCAGCACCACGGCATCCCCTAGATACCGCCGCCCCTCCTGGCAGATCAGCCCCACGACCCTACCCTGTTCGAAGATCAAGTCCACCACCAGATCTTGGAAGATGGTGATCTCCGGGGTCGCTTCCACTCGGGTCCGCATCGCCTCTGAGTAGACCGGCCGGTCGGCTTGAGCTCGAAGCGCTTGCACCGCCGGCCCCTTCCGGGTATTGAGCATGCGGATATGGATATGGGTCTCGTCGATGACCTCGGCCATAGCGCCCCCCAGAGCGTCCACCTCGGCGGCTAGCTGCGCTTTCGCGGGGCCGCCGATCGAGGGGTTGCACGGAAGCCTGGCGATATGGCTCAAACTGGCCGTCAGCATGGCTACGTGACACCCGAGGCGGGCCGCCGCCAAGGCCGCCTCACAGCCTGCATGACCGGCCCCCACCACCAGGATATCTCTTTTGATCACGCTCGACATGGAGCTGCTCCTTCTCCTACGATCACCGTCTGCTATCCGTCCGCCGAAACCTGCTTCGGCCAACGTCCTATATGCTGGGCTCTAGATTCATTTTCCGAGACAGAACTGACCAAAGATCCGATCTAGCACCTCTTCGGTGACGTCGAGACCCAAAATCTCGCCCAGCGCCACTGCCACCCGACGCAGGTCGAGGGCAACGAACTCGCTCGAATGCCCCGTTCGCACGCTTTCGGCGACAGCCCGAAGGCTGTCCCTGGCCCGCACTAGACTCTCGCGATGCCTCTGATTGAGACTAAAACACTCCCCGGAGGTCTCCGTCAAGCGAGCGCGGGCCGCCGACAGTACAGCCTCGAGGGCCCGATCCCGCCCGGATTCGCTGATCAGATCGCAAAAGGCGTAACTAGCGGTAGGGTAGCGCTGCCGGAGCTCGTCCTCGCTCACTCGAAAGCCGAGATCGCCTTTGGTCAGCACCAGGAGATCTACGACGATCTCGCCGCTCCCTGGAAAATCGAACTGAGGGCGATGCCCGTCCACCACCAGCACGACGTAGTCGGCCGTCTTGAGCGCTTCGTAGGTCTTTTCGATCCCCAAACGCTCCACCGCATCGTCGGTCTCTTCCCGCAGCCCCGCTGTGTCGATAAGGTTCAGCAGCACGCCGTGGCGCGAGCAGTCCACCTCGATGCGATCTCGGGTGGTGCCAGGTATATCGGTGACCAACGCGCGCTCCTCTTCGATCAGCGCGTTCAGCAGCGACGACTTTCCCGCGTTGGGCGCCCCCACCAAAACGGTGCGAAGCCCCCGCAGCTGGAGCCGACCTCGGTGGGCGTCCCCCAACAGCGATTCCACATCCGCACAGATAGGCTCGAGGTGGCGAAGATGTTGGATCTCGTCGAGCTCATCGATCTCGTCGCCAAAGTCGATCTCGGCTTCCAGGAGGGCCAACCAGTCCAAAACGGCCCGACGCACCCGGTCGACTCGCTTCGAAAAGCTCCCTTCTAGATGGGCCGCGGCCATTTTGGCCTGCGCTTCGGTCCGGCTCTCGATCAAGTCGAGAACCGACTCGGCCTGGGCTAGATCGAGCCTTCCGTTCAGATAGGCTCGCTGGGTGAACTCTCCGGGCTGGGCCAGTCGGGCGCCCTGTTCGGTGCACAGCTCTACCGTGCGCTCGCACAGCACCGGACTACCGTGCAGCTGAAACTCGAACACGTCCTCGCCGGTATAGCTGTGCGGGGCTCGCATAAGTACAGCCAAGCAGCGGTCGAGGGTCTCTCCCGTCGACGGATCCGAGAGCTTTCCGAAACGGAGAGTGTGGCTAGTCCAAGCGCCGCCCTGCGCCGAACGGAACAGCGCTTCACCCACGGGCAGCGCCCGCGGCCCGCTCAGACGCACGATGGCGACCCCCCCAACGCCTGGAGGGGTCGCCACCGCAACGATGGTGGAGGCGGAGGCTCTAGTCGTCATCTCCGGCCGGAGCCACGACCACGCAGCGGTCCGGATCTTCACCTTCAGAAAAGGTCGAAACGTCGTCCCACTCGGAGAGTTCTAGATGGATCACGCGTCGCTCGGCGGCCGACATCGGCTCTAGGGCGATCTCCCGACCTTCTCGAACCACCCGCGTGGCGGTCTTCTTAGCCAGCTCCATGAGCTGTTTATCCCGACGGTCCCGATAGCTCTCTACATCGATCACCACTCGGTAGTCCACCAGCTTCTTGCGAGCGTTAATCACGCCCACTAGGAACTGCAGCGCGTTGAGTGTGGAGCCTCTGCGCCCGATCAGCACGCCCATGTCCGGTCCCTCGATGTGGTAACGGACGTGGTCTTTGCGCTCCTCGAACTCGATATCCGCGGTCAACCCAAAATGATCGGTGATGTCGAAAAGAAGTTCCGCGATCGGGTCTTCGTCAGCATAGATATCGTCCTCTTCGTCGATGTCGTCGCTCATACTTTTTCGTTTCCTTTCGGCGTACTCAAGAGATGGAGTTGGGTTTTACTCTAGCGTCCGAAGAGCGTCGGTAAAGCTGTTCTCCATCGCGGAAATTTCCACGACTTCAGCTAAGCTGGACTAGCCGCCGTCTCGGTCGCGGCTTTGGTAGGCGCTAGAGTCGTTCGATGGATGATCCCCTGCTGGATGATGTTCAAAAAGTTGAATACGGTCCAGTACAAGATCAGAGCGCACGGCCACTCGTAAAACCACATCAACCCCGTAAAGAACACGCTCATGAACAGTCCGATCTGCTTCTGAGGCCCTTTACCGGTGGTCGGAGTGAGCTGCTGCTGAATGACCATCGTCATCCCGTAAACCAAGACCAGTAAGAGATCGCGGTCGGCTAGGCTCGAAGCGAAGAACTGAGGATAAGCGAGCTGGAGCGGTCCGGGACGGATCCAGAGAAAATAGGCGTTGGAGAAAAGCTCGGGAGCTCCGATGATGGCTTGCCAGATAGAGATCAAGATGGGCATCTGAACCAGAAGCGGAAAACAGCCGGCTAAAGGGTTGACCCCCTTCTCTTGAAAGAACTCCGCCTGCGCTTTAGCCAAACCCTCTCGGTCGTCCTTATACTCCTTCTGGAGCCGTTCGATCTCGGGCTGGATCTCTTGCATCGCTTTCATCGAGCGATACTGCATATTGGTCAAAGGCCACAGTAGTACTTTGATGAGGGCAGCGAACAGCACCAAAGACAGACCGAAGCTTCCCGTAAGGCTGTTTAGCCCTTCGAGAATAGAGATAAAGATGTCTGCTATCCACTGCATTGAATGTCAACCTCAACCCTCTCTACCACGAGCGGCTTAGAATCCCTACGGGACCGGGTCGTAACCTCCTGGGGTAAACGGATGGCAACGACAGATCCTCCAGGCTCCCATAGCGCAGCCTTTGAGGAAACCGTACTTCACGATCGCCTGACGGGTATACTCTGAACAGGTCGGTCGAAAACGACAGACCGCAGGGGTGTAGCGGCTCACACTTTGGTAGGCGCGGATGGCGCCGACTGCGAATCGCGAGGAGAGACCAGAAGGCCTTGCCTCCTCAGCAGTTTCGCGATCCGGGACTGAATCTCCTGAAAGCTCAGCTGAGTGCTGCCCGGTTTCGCCACCACAATCAGATCCCATCTCCTGTCTAGATCGCTCTGAAATCGGGAAAAGATCTCCTTAAGTCTCCGGCGGAGTCGGTTTCGGCTCACCGCTTTACCGGTTTTTCGAGAGATGATGTAGCCGATGCGAAGACGACCCTTTCGGGCCTGTTTAGCCAACAGGACGAACCCGCCATCAGAGACGGAACGCCCCTTCCGAAACACCTGATCGAACTCGCGGGCGGTCTTAAGGGTGTGCACGAAAAGGGCGCTCTCTCGGCCGGGTCAGATCGGACCCCGGCCACTCACGAGCGATCGACTTCCGAATAATCGTAGGTGGGAGCAGCGACTGCGACTCGCTTATCGAGTCAGCATGTGACGACCCTTTTTGCGCCGTCGGGCCACCACGTTCCGACCGCCGGGCGTGCTCATGCGGCTGCGGAAGCCGTGGGTTCTCTTACGATAAGATTTTTTAGGCTGATAGGTACGCTTCATCTGTATGTCCTCCGAAAAAACGCTGTCTGTGAATATAAGAAGGCTGGGGTCCCTATGTCAAGGCTATTTTAGTTATCCAATCTCTCCACATCTTTATCCACAGATAGCGAGATCCCCAAACCTTCAGGGTTCGAGGTCCAAAACAGACGAAAATCTCATTTTAAAATCCGTTCTGTTCGCTCGAAAAATGCGTCGGAGTTGGTAGCTGCAATGATCGAAGAAGTTATCCACAGTTTTGTGGATAAATGGGAAACTCTTTCGGTCTGTGTTCGGTAGGATTGTGGACAGAGAGCGGCCAACCGGAAGACTAGGCTCTCCTGTTTTCTGCCCATTTTTATAGACCTCGACCGCCTGACCATTAGAAATACAAGGTGAGATCGAGCGCGGCAGTGATCGAAAGGAGAGCTGTAACGACAGAGGACTCAATCGAACATGACACACGACCAAGTGATCCCGACCCTCGGGCGCTCCTGGGAAGAATGCTTAGATCGCCTAAGCGATCGGCTCGAAGAGCCGGTATTCGCGCATCTCCGCGACTCGGTAGCGCTAGAGAGTGACGACCAGCGCCTACTGATCGGCGTCTATGGTACCTTTACTCGAGACTATTTGAACCGTCCCAGCACGAGGGATAAAGTGATCGAAAGTCTCCCCTTGACGGACGACCAAACTCTAAATGTGGAATTCATCGCCCTAGAGGAGACCGAATCCCGACCCCCCACAGCGAACCCGCCTCCAGCCTCCCCGAAAGCGAGTAGAGTGAGCAATAAAAACAGTAGCTCGTTTGCCCCGTTAAACCCTCGTTATACTTTCGCCACCTTTGTACGGGGAGCCAGCAACAGTCTAGCGTCAGCGGCTGCTATCGCGGTGGCCGACCAGCCAGCGAAGGCTTACAATCCACTTTTCATTTACGGCGGAGTAGGGTTGGGCAAGACTCATCTCATGCACGCTATCGCACATACCGTACTCAAAAAGAACCCTGACGCTAAGATCGCTTACATGAGTGCCGAGCGCTTTACGAACGAGATGATCGACTCCATCTCCGATGCTAAAATGAACCGTTTTCGTCGAAGCTATCGAACCGTAGATATTCTACTGGTCGACGATATCCAGTTTCTGGCCAACAAAGAGAGAACCCAAGAGGAGTTCTTCCACACCTTCAACGAGCTTCATGGAGCGAATCGTCAGATCGTTATTACAAGCGATCGGACTCCCCGGCAGATACCTACCCTAGAAGATCGACTCCGGTCCCGCTTCGAATGGGGAATGATCGCCGATATTCAATCCCCGGACTTCGAAACCCGCGTAGCTATCCTGAGAAAGAAAGCCGAGCAGTGTCAGTGTCCTCTACCCAACGAGGTCTCCCATCTGCTCGCCGAACGGGTGCCCTCCAACATCCGAGAGCTCGAAGGGGCCCTGACGCGGCTTCTCGCATTCGCCTCCCTTCAACAGAAGCCGATCACCGTCGATCTCGCCCAGGAAGCCCTCAAAGGTATCCTACCGGACCCATCGCTTCAGGTGATCACCATTGAAGCCATTCAGAAAGCTGTCTGCGAATATTTCAGCATAAGTCACGCCGAGCTCATCGGAAAGCGACGGGACCAGAAGGTCGTCAAACCGCGTCAGGTGGCCATGTTTCTCTGCAAGGAGCTCACCGGAGCCTCCTACCCCGAGATCGGCGCGGCTTTCGGGAATAGAGACCACACTACGGTGATGCACTCCTGTCGCAAGATCGATGCGAACATCGAAGACCCCTACTTCAGAACCAGCCTGGAGAACATTCGAAGCAAGCTTTCAGGGATAATGGGACGTTAAACTCAGCGAGCACATACAGCCTTTTTCAAAGGTTTTTAGCCGAGGGATCCTCTCTCGGCTGCTTCTGTTTGCCCCTCGACTATCTCTGGGATCGAGCCGTTTACCCCTCCAACGGCTCGATCGAGCCATGGGACAACCGGTGGACCGA
>CAZDLH010000077.1:0-8765 GCA_964505925.1 uncultured Burkholderiales bacterium | reverse complement strand
CGAGGCCCAAGGAGCCCGGCCAGACAGGGTCCTGATAGAAATGGGCCTTGAAGAACCACTCCTCCGGGTCCACGGTCTTGCTGCCTCGGATGTAGCCGAGCCCCTGGCTCCCGCTGTGGGGCAGGTAGAGGTCCACCTGGTCCATCATCAGCATCGCTTTCCCGGGCATGTTAGCCAGCGGCGCCGGGTCTTCGTAGGTGTCCTCCGGCGAGATCGGACGGGCCCGCTCCAGCACTACCGGCGCCCCCCCTTGTGCGATCTCTTGGGAGGTCGGCACGAAGGTCCGAACAGCGGCGTCGCGGACCCCCACCTGCTTAGCCAGCGCAGCCGCCGAGAAGAAACCGAAGTAGGTGTCTCCTCGGTAGAGAAGCCTCTCACCTGCGTAGACCTCCATATCGAAGTTCTCGATGATCATGCCGCCAGCTTCGGAGACATCCGTCATCCGGACCCTCATACGAATGGTTCCGATATCCGGGAAGAGCTCTTCGTACAGCGTCGCGGTCCCGCCTAGGTTACGAAACTTCACATCCGACTCGGAGCGCAGCGCCGACCCGCAGTAGGCGGCGAGCCAGCCGCACGGTTGAAGGGCGGCCTCCAGCAAGATGGCGTACGCCATGGAGTCTTGCCGGTTGGCCCCAAAATACCAGGCGTCGGGCGGGACGTCGTACTGGGCTTCGATCCAGTCCCCAGCCTGCAGGACGAACTTGGGCTGATTCACCTCTACGACCCGATCCAGGAACTGAAACGGCGGCCCGGGCAGCCGAGCTATCCTTCGCTCTTCATCGAACGGGCGATACTCCGGGCCGAAGGCCAGCGACGGCTTACCGTTGGAGAACTGCATGATCGACTCTTTATCGTACAGAGCGGGCGGTGCTGCCGAAACCGGAGCGGGCAACGCGGCCGCCGGACGCCTCTGCTGGCCGTTCCAGACCTCCTCTAAGCGCTCCCGGGTCACCCCGGTGAGCCGAAGCGACATGTTGACGAACCGCACGATGGCTTTCCCGTCGCCGGACATCAGCGCGTCGGCTAGAACGTAAGGCTCCGGGCCGTAGCCGATCTCCTTGATGTCCACCTGATAGCGCACCTTCTTGGTCTTCACGTCCACCGGACCGCGGCACTTGAGTTCGGCCGGCACCCCTAAAACGGGCTCGAAGGCCACCTCGTGCTCTTCGACCATCCACCCCAGGCGGGCTAACAGAAAGCGCAGGCTGTGGGCGCAGCACTCGTACATCAAAGTGCCGGGCATCACCATATCGTCCTTGAAGTGACAGGTCAGGAACCAGTCGTCGGGGTGGATGTCCGCCTCGGCTTCGATCCTCCCCAGTCCGTAGCGTCCGCCGGTAGGCTTGAGGCTCAAGACGCGATCGAAGAGCTTCATACGGCCCGAAGGCAGTCCGTAGGGCTGTTCCAAGGGGAGCCCGGCGAAGTCCTCGCCGAAGCACCCTACCAGATCCCGACGCCGGAAAGCGGCCACCCGCTCGTCGGTGTACGACTCCTCGGCCTCGAGTCCCCGGGGGAACGGCGCCAAGGGACGCCAATCGGGGTCAGCTTTCCCCTGCATCGGCGCCTTGTCCCTGGGCGTTAGGACGATCCCGCCGGAGGCTTTGATCTCCTCGTAGGTGTGAAAGCCGGCGCAGCCGTTGCGCATCGTGATCAAGGGCTCGCCGTTCACCGTCCCGTCGTACTCGAAAAAGAACAGGTACACCCCGCCTTGGTTCACGAAGCGCAGGCCTCGGATGTCGTAGGTCACCGTCTCCCCCGGTCTCGGGAGGCCCCGGTGAAAAGTGACGGTAGCGTCGAGCAGACGATAAGCGCGATCGCTTCCCACCGCCAGGTCGATCCCTAGATAGGAGCAGAGAAAGAGGTCGGCTTGACCCGACTCCACGGTGATGCAGACCGGAGATCGGTCGTGGTCGAGGTACCAATCTTCGGGGAAGACGTCGTGCTCGCTGACCAGTCGACCGGACCCCAGAGAGCCCGGCTCCCCTTCGATACTGAGGATCCTATCGCAGAGCATCAGCGGCTCATCGGGTAGGCGCACCCGGACGTTCTGGTGGTCCACCGGCTCGAACATCGGCCCGAGAACCTTCGCGATAGAGCCCACCGCGAACTCCATGCACTGGTCTCGGTCGAAGGCCAACTCCCCTCGGTCCGGGCGCTCTCCCCGCATGACCGGGTTGGGCGATGTGGGGTCGAGCTTGGTCCACGGGCCTTCGGCCGGCGACGGCTGAGCTACCGGTGCGACCGGAGTCTGGTGCGCTACCGGGGCAGCGACGGGCGCCACCGGCGCGGCCGGGGATGCGGTCGCGCTGGGCGCTGCGCCCAGCGAGCCGAGCAGCCGCTCCATCTGCAGGCGGGTAGACTCCATCAGCTCCAGATAGTTTTTGTGGGCTTCGGCCGTCTGCCGGGTGCTCTCCACCACCGCAGCCGCGAGGTGGGCCGAAGGGTCCCCTCGATAGGCCGGGTGCAGCCCGATGACCGGCTGGTGAGATTCAGGATGAGTAGGCTGTGAAGACATGCTTTGAGTTCCGTTCTTTGTCAATGTGCGATAAGGCTGATCGTTCGGGGAGCTCCAGACCAGAGCTCTGCTGGGTTCGGAGGCCGCGATGGGCGGCTCCGGTCCGGCCACGGTGGGCCGCGGCGGCGAGGGTCCAGCCCTCTGGGAGGCGACCGCCGGAAGGCTGGCCTGCGCTTCCACTCGCTGGGGGGTCCTCCGAGGCGGCTTCGGCGTAGCCTCCGTTCGGCGCGCTACCGCAGCCGGCGTCGCTGGGGCTTCCTGCGGGCGAAAAACCGGCTCGGGCGCTCGCGGAGCGACCGGTACCGACGGTCGGAGCACCTCCGGGAGATGCCCCCCGGCCTTCAGGCTGACCGAAGCCCGACCGGGTGTGGCCGCGGCCTCCTCTCGACTCGATCCGGGCTCTCCGTAGAGCGGGCTCAGGTCCACCTCGAGGCCGGTGACGTAAGCGCTGGCCAAGAGCTTCAGAAGGTTCTGGCCTTCACTGCCCTCCCGGGGTAGCGAGAGAGAGCGAGACCAGACCGCTCGGTCGCCAAGGATGCTCTTCACCATGCGCGAGCAGCTACCGCCCGGGCCGATCTCGACGAAGCGCCGGATCCCATCCCGATAGGCGGCCTCGATCAAAGCGGAGTAGTCGAAGCCGTACATGGCGTTCTCGGTGATCGACTCGGCCGCGCTCTCGGTGTCCGGACGGTACGCCTGAGCCCGATGGGCGTTGTAGAAATCGATCCCCTCGGGGGCCTGGGTGGGAAGCCGGTGGAGCTGCCGATACTCTTCGGCCACCGGGTGCATCAAAGCGCAGTGAACGGTCGGTACTCCGTCGAGGGCAAACCGCTCGCAGCCCAGGGCCTCCACCAGAAGCTCCACCGCTTCGGAGCTCCCTCCTACCACGCATTCGGTAGGGGTGTTCACGATCAGAAGAAACAGGTCCGGGCGCTCGAGCTTCGCTAGCGCTGTCTCCACCTCGGTACGACTGCGGTTCACCACGGCCACCCGCCAAGCCAACGGCTGACCGGCGCTCAAGCCCAGCGCCTGACTAGCGGTCTCGTAGCGCCCCCGCAGCTGCCGATGGAAGAGCGGCGAGGCCAAAGTCTGGCGAAACATCTCGTCGCGCGCTTGCCAAGCCCCCAGGGTGAACAGAGCCGAGGTCTCGCCCAAGGAGTAGCCCACCGCCGCTTCGGGCTGAGGGAGGAACCTTCTCAACACTCGCCCGGCGAGCAGTCCGAAGGTGACCTGACCGAAGATGGGAGCCAAGGGGTCCTCATCGATGGCGGCCAGAGCGCGCTGTTGCCAGCCCTCGGTCCTGTCGGAGTTCGACGGGAGGTGTCGCCACGGCATGTAGTGCTGCTTGGTGAGCATCGCCTCGCGGTTGATCTGCTCGGCGATCTCCGGGAACAGGAGGGCTAGTTCGCGCCCCATTCCGAGGTAGTGGTTACCCGAGCCCGGGAAAAGCCAAGCCGTCCGTCCCTCTAGCGGCCCGGATCGATAGAAGAGTCCGCCGGGACCGTCCAGCGTCTCGCCCTTCCCGCCGAGCCAACCGCTCAGCCGGTCCAGCCCGTCTTCGAGCTCTTCGACGGTACGGCAGGCCAAGGCCGCCCGGGCAGCACCGGCAGGCCCAGCGCTGCGGCGCTGCCACCAGAGCTGGGCCAAACGCCACAGCGGCCGCCCTTCGAACTCGGCCAGCAGGGCGCGAAGCTCCTCCGCTTGACCAGCGGCGAGCAGGAAAAGCTGTCCATCGAGGAGCGATGCGCGCTCGGGACCCGCCGTCCAGGGCAGCTCCGGCGCCGCCTCCTCGACCTCTTCGAGCAGCGCGCAGAAAGTGTCTCCACCCTGCCCGGAGCCAGCCACGATGGCTTGGCGAGGCCCGCGCTCCCGGTCGTGCCACCAGAACTGCGACTCTCTCGGCAGATAGGTCCCCGGAGGCTCGGGGAGCGGCTCCCGGCAGCCGGCCACCGCCGGGACGGTACGGGTGGCCAGCGCCACCACCGCCTTGGCTACGCTCAGCAGCCCGGAGGCCGCCCCGGGAGATCCGAAAGTCCCCACCGCGGCCCCCACGGGGAGCGGCTCGGAAGTGGCGTCGAGCTCGAGCGCACGGACGCTCTCCAGGAGCTCTTCGTCTCGCTGACTCGCTCCGCTAGCCAACAGCTCGATCAGCCCCAACCCGTTCAGGTCGCGGCCCTGCCTGAGCTCTGCCAAAGCGTTCTCCAAGCGGTTGACCCCGCCGCCGGAACGCAGGTCGCTCAGGCTGGCCAAGATCCGGTCTCCGTCTTCGACGGCCGCCCGACGGCTCTTGAGGACCAGCACCACCGCTCCCTCGGAGACCGTCGGTCCCGCACCGGCTCGGTCGAACGGGCGCGCCGCCTGACCTCGGGCGAACGGCTGGTGCTGGTCTTCAGCCCAGACCGATCGCGGGTCTCCAGCCAGGTCGATGGCCCCTACTAAGCAGCTGTCCATCTCGCCGGTGGCGATGGCTCGGTGGGCCACCTCCAGCGCCCGTACGCCGGAGAGCTCTCCGCACGAAATGGCGTAGGAAGGCCCCCCCAGCGAGAACTCGCGAGCGGCCCGGCTAGCCACGATACTCCCCAGAGCTCCCAGCGTACGAGTGGAGTCCAGCACCCGTGAGAGAGCGCCGCGCAGCCGCTCCTCGGCCGCCTCATCCAGACTGGATCGATCGACGCCCAGACTGTCCAGCATCCTCGGCAGAGCCCAGCGGAGGTGGTAGTTGGTGGTCTCCAGATCGAGGTTCACCCCGATCAGGGCGCCACTGGTCCGGCAGCGCTCCCGATCGCCCAGTCCGCTCATGGCGACAGCCCGACCGGCCACCGCTAAAAGAAGAGACTGCTGCAACAAGATCTCGGGCAGGTCTTTCGGGGGCACCCGGAACTGGCCCACCTCTACCCGTAGTCGGTCTAAAAAGTGTCCCCAGATCCTGTCGAGTTCGGAGCCCATCTGCGAGGCGGACCACTCCTTGGGCCACCGCCCTTCAGGGCGAGGAGCAGCCCCGTTGGTCTCCCGCAGCAGATCCCGTACGGCCTGCTCGAGGTCGGTATCCTGGCCGAACTGAACGGCGATACCGGTGACCACTACCTCCCGCTGCTGTTCGGGGGCCATACCTATCTGGAAGGTGCGGGAAGTCGCCAGATCCTGGGCCGTGGGAGCCTGCAGCAGAACGTGTCCGTTGATCCCCCCGAAGCCGAACGCCGAGACCCCCGCCCGGCGCACTCTCTCCTCGGGCCACGCCTTCGGAGCCCGCAGAATCTCGAACGGACTGCCAGCGAGACCGACCCCGGGAGCCGGGTTCTCGAAATTGATCATCGGAGGCAAAACTGCCTCGGACAGCCCTTTCGCCACCTTGATCAGTCCGGCGGCCGCCGCCCCGGTCAGCAGATGCCCGATCTGGGACTTCACCGATCCGAGCACCGTTTTATGGGGGACTCGATCGGGCCAGAAGTCTCGAAGGGAGCGGAATTCGGTCTTGTCGCCCATCGGCGTACCGGTCCCGTGGCACTCCACCAGCCGAACGTCTTCGGGACTCCAGCCGGTCTGAGCGTAGGCGTGCACGAGGGCTCTCAGCTGCCCCTCGGAGTCGGGGGCCAGCAGGCTCCCTCCGATATCGTTGGACAGGCCGATCCCGGTGATCACCGCGTAGACGCGATCCCCATCGCGCACCGCGTCCGGGAGCCGCTTGAGCAGAAGTACACCGGCCCCCTCCCCCACCACTAAGCCGTTGCCCTGTAGATCGAAAGGAGAGCACCGACCGGTAGGGCTCAAGGCCCCCAGCGCGGTGAATCCGGCCTGGGTGTACAGGCTGTCGGCGCGGTTGACTCCACCAGCGAAAGCCGCATCGACGCGACCGTCCATCAGGGCATCACAGGCCAGCTTGACAGCGTACAGCGAAGACGCGCAAGCCGCGTCTAGAGTCAGCGTAGGTCCGCCGAGCCCCAAGCTCCGGGCCACCACCTGGGCGGCTCGACCCGTCACCTCCCGCCAAGAGGGAGCCACCCCCATGGGGGGCACTTCCGGCGTAGGGCTCAAGCTAGCGGCCAGCTGACCGGCGAAGAGCTGCTCGGACAGGAGCGACGCTTCAGCCGTGGGCAGTGCGATAGACGCCAGCACGGTAGCCGTACGATGGCGCGCCGGCAGACCGCCCAAGCAGTCGGCCAACGCCATCTCGGCGGCCACCAGGCTGAGTCGGCTCAGATCGTCGAGGGTCAGGCCCTGGGGGTCCTCGCTGGTCGGCTCGGGGATGCCGTCTAGAAGACAAGCCCGCTGGCTCGCCACACGATCGGCACCCACCCGCTCGGCGTACCACTCTGGGCGATGAGGCCAGCGGTCCGGCGAGACCGGCCGGGTGGCGTCTCTCCCCTCCAGGATATTCTGCCAGAACCGATCTACGGACTGGGCGGCAGGAAACAGCCCACCCATTCCGACGATCGCGACTGCGTAAGGCTGATGAGTCACGCCGATATTCCTTCCATTACCGGTTAGCCAGCTAACCGCGAGACACGACCGCTCCGCCTACTCCGAAAGCGTTCTTGAGACCTTCGTTGGCCGTCCAGTCGAGCCCCTCGAAGCGGGCCAACACGCGACCCTTCTGATCGCGCAGTTCGCAATCGGCCACTACGCTTCGCTCGCTGGAGGAGACCACCCGTAAGACGGCCTGGACCAACCCTTTCGGGAATTTGCGCACGAACTGCCGGTAGCTCTGAAAGCCGTTGGGTAAGCACGGCTTGCCCAAGTGTTCCCAGGACCACAGAATTCCGAGCTGGAGAACGCCGTCCACCACCAGCGGCTCGGTGGCCCAATCGGTGCGGATCGGGTCGGCCTCCCACTGGCTGGGCGCTTTGGCCATCCGCAAGACAGCCGTGAGCCCGCGCTCAGAGATGCCGGAGACCTCCTCCACGGCGTGGAACTCGGCCCCATGAAAGAGCAGGTCGCGATAGATGGTCTGGGGGTCGTGGGCGTACCGTCCCGAAGCTAAGCCGTTCACCTCGAGGGGCTCGGGCTGGCTCGGCAGGGAGTCGCCCAGGACCACGGTGGCCCTGGCGTGGAGAATACCCCGGCTCAGGTCCCGAAGCTCCAGCGCCCAGCGGTAGTCTCCGGTAGCGCTCTGGGTCTGACCCTGCTGAGCCGAGACCACCAGCGTCGGCTCGACGCCGTCGCGGATCACCGCCCCTCGGAACACCTTCAGCTCATCGATACCGATCAGGCGCAGTCCGGTACCCCCTTGGAGAGCCCCTTGGACGAACCACTCGGCCATCATCGCCATCGGCAACACCGGATTACCGTCTAGGCGGTGAGAGTCGAGGAAAGGCAAAGTCGCCACCGAGAGCGTCTTCTGGAGCAGCATCCGCCCGATGGACTCACTGCTGCCGCTGCCGCGCCGAGGGCTGGGGGTCGGTTCGGGAAAGCCGTCACCGAACAGCACCTCGGCTTGGGGGGCACCCCTTTGAGACAGCTCGTCTGCCACCGCTTCGGCACCGGCCTCGATCGGGATCAACCCTACGCCGATCCGTTCGAACTCCCGAGCCAGAGCCGGGGTCACCATACCGCCAGCCCATGGGCCCCAGCCCATAGCCACAACCTTGCAGCGCGGCCGACGGCGGGATTCGAACTGAGCGTACTTGTTGAAGACCTCGTTGGCCATGCAGTAGTCCACCTGACCGGGACGACCGAAGCGAGCCGTGACCGAGGAGAACAGCACCAGCGCCTTGAGCTCCGGCAGCAGCTCTGTCAAGGCCACCAAGCTATCGATCTTGGTCCGGAACACCTGCTCGAACTGCTCGTCGGTCTTCTCTTCGACCTTCTTGTCGGCCAGCACGCCGGCGCCGTGGATAAGGCACGTCGGCTTCCCTAGCTCCTGAGCCACCGAACCGAGTACGCTGCTCAGCTGATCCCGGTCCCGAACGTCGCAGGAGTAGTAGCGCGCCAACACCCCGACACCCTCCAGCTGCCCTAACGTAGAGCGGATCTCCCGCTGTCCCAGCACGGCTCGGGCCGCGGACTCCAGCTCCTTGGGCGAAGCCTTTCCGCCGAACTGCTTCTGCAGAAGCGAGCGCTTCAGCGAAGCTTCGTCCGGGCAGTCCGGATAGAGGTCGAAATCGGGGCCGGCAAGCTCGGTCCGCCCGAGCAGAGCAAAGCGGCTTCCGTAGCGCCGGGCCACAGCCACCGCGCAGGCGGCCGTCACCCCCCGGGCGCCCCCGGTCACCACTACCACGTCGCTGGAGCCGAGATACGCCTCACCCACCGT
>CAZDLH010000076.1:0-8786 GCA_964505925.1 uncultured Burkholderiales bacterium | reverse complement strand
CGACGAATCCATGGAGTCCTTGATGGTCTCGGGGTAGGCCCCGATCTGGACTTGAAAATCGCCTAAGGCCACGGTGAGCCCACCGCGCTCGAGCTCCCGAACGGTGAACCCAGAGTTGGGATCCCCGGGGTCGTAGCCTACCTCTGCAGCATCAAACATAGCGATAGCGAAACCTTAACGGCACGGTATTCTTGCTCCTCTTGCGATCGGGATCGATTCAGCGGGATGCTGTTTCAGATCTCGTTGCGAGGGCCTCTTGGACCTCAATATTATCGAGAAATTTCCGACGCGGCCGCCCCTGCGATTCCCCCCGGGCGATCTCTTCGCGGTCGAGAAAATCCCAGCCATCCTTATCGACGAGACGACGCTCGGAGAGCTCTTCGAGCCAAACAGCGAACTCCGAAAGCGTTACCGAAGGCTCCCGGAGTGGGTCCGCTAGCATGGCTTGCGCCACCTGGTGGGCGTCCTTCTTATTCGTTCCGATCACTCCACTCGGACCGCGCCGGATCCAGCCCGAGGCGTAGAGCCCCGGCACCGGCACGGAACCGTCGTCTGAAAGCACCCGTCCTTCGGGGTCGCAGGGGATGACCCCCCGGTTGCGACAGTATGGGACCTTGAAAAGCGGCCGTCCGAGATAGCCGACCGAGCGGATGAATAGCCCGCTCGGCCGCCGGCTGGTCCTACCGCCATCGGAGATCGAGGAGCGCTCGGGCCCGTACTCGATCTCGTTATGTCCGAGCAGAACCCCCTGCACCTGCCCCTCGGAGTCGGTCTCCACCTCCCGGGGCGAAACCAAGAACCGAAAATGGACCTGGCAGGACACCGCCCGAGCCTCCGAACCTCGACTCTCGAGAGCTCGGAAGACCTCCATATTGAGGTCCGCGGTGCGATCGGCGTAGTCGGGTCGCTGCTGAAAGCGCTCGAGCGGCGGATCGAAAGTGAAAGCGACATCCTCGAAGTCCAGAAGCTCCTTGACTTCCGGATTGGTGAAGGCCACATCCCACGGGCCCCTCCTCACCAGGACGTCCACCTCTCGAACGGTGGCCTCCGAGAGGGCTCGCAAGGCTCGGTCGGAGATATCGGTACCGCGCAGCCTCTCCGGAGTGCTGATCAAGATGCGGACCACATCGATGGCTACGTTTCCCGCCCCCACTACGGTCGCGTGTTCTACCTGGAGATCGGGCGACAGGTCGCGGTCCTGGGGGTGTCCGTTGTACCAACCCACGAAGCGCGTGGCCGAAAAACTGTTCTTAGCGTCTTCGGAGGGGATGCCGAGCTTGCGATCGTCTTGGCTCCCCACCGTGAGCGCCACCCGATCGTACCTGTTCAGGAGCTCCTCGACGCTGATGGTCGTCGAACCTCCGTCGACGGACCCTTCCGCCACCGTGATCCCCCCCCAGAAGTGGAGCCGAGAGTCGGCCAGCGTACGCGCGAAACCTTTGGTGACCGACTTGATCTTCGGATGGTCGGGAGCTACGCCAAAGCGAACGAGGCCGTAGGGGAACGGGGTCTTTTCATACAGATCGATCCGGTCTTCCGGCCCTAGCTCTTTTAGGAGCCGAGCGGCTAGAAAAAAACCGGTCGGTCCGGCTCCAACGATAGCGATGCGCACAGCGGTCACTCCCTCTCTCGATCGATCTTAAACGATCCCACGGCGGGGGTCTCGAAACCGTTCGATCCCTGGCACAGATCTCCCCCATCCAGAGTAGAAATGTCCGCATCTGTGGGGCCCGTTAGGCCCCGATGCCTAGGGCCGGCGGAGGTTGTGTTTCGATCGAAACGGGTATGCGGGGAGGAACGCAAAAAGCTGCGGCGGGGGTAAGAAAGGTTAGAGATGCAGACGGATATCGGAGATATTGCAAAACTAGACGGCAACGACCTTCAGCGAGCCATCGAGAAGGCCGTAGGCTGGTCTCGAGCTTCCCAGACCGACGACGGCTATTGGGCCGGTCGGCTGGAGACCAACGCCACTATGGAAGCCGAATGGCTGCTGGCCTACCATATCCTCGGTATCGAGTCCGATCCTAAGCTCGAAGGGGTGATCCGAGCGGTCTGGAGCCAACAGCGCGAAGACGGATCCTGGGGCGTCTACTACGGAGCCGAAGAGGGCGACCTGAACGCTACCGTGGAGGCGTACGCCGCCCTTCGCCGCCACGGAGCCTCGCCCGAAGACCCTCGCCTGGTGAAGGCCCGACGATTCATCCTCGAACGCGGCGGGGTGCCGGCCACCCGGGTCTTCACGAAGATCTGGCTCGCGCTCTGCGGGGAGTGGCCCTGGAGCGGGACCCCAACCTTGCCGCCGGAGATGATCTACTTTCCGCTGTGGTTCCCTTTTAATCTGTACAATTTCGCCTCCTGGGCTCGGGCCACAATGGTGCCGCTGACCGTGCTTTCGGCTCGCCGGCCGGTCCGCCCGTTCCCCCCCGAGGCCCGACTCGACGAACTCTTTCCCGAAGGGCGCTCGCAGGCGCGCACCAAGCTCCCCTTCCCGAAGACGGGCGGAGTGATCGCCAAAGCGCTGTACTACGCAGACCGAGTGCTCGCCGCTTACGTCGACTCTCCCTGGAGACCGTTCCGGGAGAACGCTATCAGCTGCTGCTTGGACTGGATCGTGCGCCGACAGGAAGCCGATGGCTGTTGGGCTGGAATTCAGCCCCCCTGGATCTACGCGCTGATGGCACTGCGGACCGAAGGGTACGCGCTGGACCATCCGGTCCTGGAGCGGGGCTGGAGAGCCTTCGATGCCCCGTGGGCTTTCGAGGACGAGACCGGCACCTACCTCCAGGCCTGCACCTCTCCGGTCTGGGACACTGTGCTGACCCAGACCGCGCTCCAAGACTGCGGCGTCCTCGAAGGGGACCCGGACTTCCGGCGCTCGATCGGTTGGGTCCTAGACCAACAGATCACCGCGGACGGAGACTGGAAAATGAAGAGCCCCGAGCTATCCGGCGGCGGCTGGGCCTTCGAATACGAGAACGACTGGTACCCCGACTTCGACGACGCGGCGGTGGCGATGACCGTCCTCGCCCGACTGTCTGACGAGGAGAAAAAACACTTCCCCAACGTCGACCGAGCGCTCCAAAGGGCCACCGATTGGATCATCGGGATGCGGTCGAGCAACGGCGCCTGGGCCGCTTTCGATAAGGATAACGACGAGGAGCTCGTATCGCTCATCCCCTTCTGCGATTTCGGCGAGGTCCTCGACCCGCCGAGCGTCGATGTGACCGCCCACGTGGTGGAAGCGCTGTGCTATCAGGGACGGGACATGTCGGACCCGGTGGTCCGCGGTGCGGTGGACTACATTCGGAAAGAGCAGGAGCCCGAGGGTAGCTGGTTTGGACGCTGGGGCGTGAACCACATCTACGGGACCGGTCTGGTGCTACCAGCCCTAGCGAAAGCCGGAGAGAACATGAAGGCCGACTACGTCGTGCGCGCTTGCGACTGGCTGGTGGAGCGCCAAAACTCCGACGGAGGCTGGGGCGAGACCTGCGCATCCTATATGGACGACTCGCTGCGGGGACGCGGAGACAGCACCGCCTCCCAGACCGCCTGGGCGCTGCTGGGACTGATCTCCCAAGGGGCCACCGAAGAGCGCTATCGCAGCGCGTTGGAGCGCGGCCTCTCCTACCTGGTCTCCAGCCAGACGGCCGACGGCACCTGGTACGAGGAGGCCTTTACCGGCACTGGCTTCCCGGGCTACGGAGGCGGCGCCCGCACCGATCTCGATCGGAGCGGGAACACCCTACCCCAAGGCCGCGAACTGAGCCGAGGGTTCATGCTTCGGTACCATATGTATCGGCACTACTTCCCGCTGATGGCTCTCGGCCGGGCTAAGGAGCTCCTGGGACAGAGCTGATCCACAGGAGAAAACCATAACAAGAGAGGGCCGCGCGACTGCGCGGCCCTCGCTTTTTCCGGTTTCGGAGCTCAGATCAGTTGGGAGCCAACACAGAGACGGATTCGACTCGGACGTTCTCCGGGCTGTCCAGGTAGGAGCCGTCCAAGCGGAACCAGAGACCTTGTTCCGAATAACGGAGCGCTTCCGGCGACCGCTCGGACGGTTCTCCGTAAACCTCGAGCACGCTGGCAGCGGTGGAGCCGACCCCAACGGCGGCTTCGGTCGCCCCTCGATACGCCGTCCAAGGTTCGTAGCCGGCGTGGACGGTGATCGCCTCAAGACGATCGTCTTGAAAGGTCAGCTCGATGCCCTGGTCGTGATAGAGCTGGAACGACTGACCCGGGACGAACTCGTTGTGGTCGGTCTCCGACGGCGAGCCTAACGCCTCAAGAGCCTCGTCTCGACCACTGCCCAGCGACAGTTCGGCGAGGCCGACCCCCGGTAAGATCCGCCCTGGAGTAAGAGCGACCTCCGAGATCTGACGCGTTTGAGGAGGGGACGTCGGAGGCTCGCTGGGAGGCTCCCCGGTCCCGGTTTGACATCCGGTCAAAAGAAAGATGGAAAGTGTTACAGACAAAAGGCCTCGGCTCCAGTTGGAAGAAAGAGCATTCAGAATTCGCATCGGGCGAACTTGTTGCCCACGGGTGGGTTTACCTTCCCTGGGTTTGCAGAAAGGTACCTGGATGGAACAGCTGCTCAGAAGATTTCTCCTTTTTCTCTCCACTTCAAAAACAGCCCAATGGCTGGTCGTCCGCTTTCCCATCACCAGGAAGATGAGTCGGCGCTTTATTGCCGGTGAGACGCTCGGCGAGGCGCTAGCCGTCGTTCGAGATCTCCGAGCCCAAGGCTTCGCGACCTCGTTGGACCTGCTGGGCGAGAACGTAGACGGAAGCGGCGAGGCGCGGGTGGCCACCGAAGAGGTGGTCCGAGCGCTGGAGAGCCTGCAGAAGGAAGGTCTGGCCTGCAACGTCTCGGTGAAGCTCACCCAGCTCGGCCTCCTCGACTCCGAGGAGACCGCCTACGACAACCTCGTTCGGATCCTCAGCGTGATCGACCGAGCGGGCATCGTCTTGAGAATAGACATGGAAGGGTCGGAGTATACCGAACAGACCCTCGACCTGGTCCGGGCGCTGCGCCAGGAGTACGAACCGATGGCCACCGTGCTCCAGTCTTACCTGCATCGGACGAAGGAGGACGCAGGCGTGCTCTCCCGGGAGGACATCGCCATCAGGCTCTGCAAGGGCGCCTACGCGGAGCCCAACTCCATCGCTTACCAGTCCAAAGGGGAGGTGGACCTCTCCTATCTCGAGACGGCGGAACTTCTGCTCCGCGAGGGGTACTACCCAGCCTTCGCCACCCACGACGAGGCGATGATCGAGGGGGTTCTCAAACTGGTTCGCGAGCTTGGCAAGAGCGCCGAAGACTTCGAGTTTCAGATGCTCTACGGTATCCGTCAGGAGCGCCAGCGAGAGCTTCTCGAGCAGGGGTGGACGGTGCGGCTGTACGTACCGTACGGCCAGTCTTGGTACCCCTATTTTATGCGGCGACTGGCCGAGCGCCCCGCTAACGTGGCCTTCTTCTTGACGGCGCTACTGAAAGGATAGAACTTGACTGAACCGACCGACCTACCCGGAGACGTCCCACCCGCCCCCTCGTCTCCTCCACCTTCGCCGCCCCCCCCTAAGGAGACGCTAGAGCACCGCCCGACGACCCCGCCTTCGGAGTCGTGGGCCCAGCGGCTCTTCGGTAGAATGCTGTCCTTCGGCCTACTCGGGCTCGGTAGCGGAGCGCTCGTACTCCTGGGAGCCTTCTTCGGCTTCTTCTTGCTCTTGATGGGGCTCGGTTTGGGCTTCGGGGTAGCGAGCCAGATGGGCGACACCACGGTCGACAGCAGCCACACCGAAAGACTGGTCGACGGAGAAGCGACCGCCGATAAGAAGATCGTGGTCTTGAGTCTGACCGGGGTCATCATGGAGAGCATGGGGACGGGACCGAGCTCGGTCTCGGACCTGACCGCGGCCCTGCGGGCGCTCCGGAAGGACGAGTCGGTGGTCGGCGTTCTACTGTATGTGGATAGTCCGGGTGGTGGGGTCACCGCAAGCGATCGGATCTATCGAGAGCTCCGGAACTTCAAAGAGGAGACGGAGCTGCCGGTGCACGCCCTGTTCGGCGATGTCGCGGCCAGCGGAGGCTACTACGCGGCCATGGCCTGCGATCGGATCACTGCGCACCCCACCACTATTACCGGCTCGATCGGTGTGATCTCCCAGTTCTACCAGCTCGATGAAGCGATGGAGAAGCTGGGGCTCTCCATCAACGTGATCAAGAGCGGTGGCGAGGACGGACGGCCCTCCTTTAAAGACATGGGCTCGCCCTACCGTCCGATGCGACCCGACGAGAGGGCTCTGCTGCAGGAGCTGATCTCCGAGATGTGGGACCGCTTCACCCAGATCGTGGCCGAAGGGCGCGAGGGGCGCCTGAAGCCGGAAGAGGTTCGGCTCCTCGCCGACGGTCGGGTCTTCTCCGGTCAGAAGGCTCACGAGCTCGGACTCGTAGACCACATAGGGTATCGGGAGGACGCATATTCGGCTCTCCGAGAAGCGGCCGGAGCCCCCGACGCCAAGGTCGTCGACTATCGAAAACGCGATGGACTCTTTCAAGCGCTGGGGCTGCCCTCCTCGGACCTCCCATCGGACTACTCGTTGGGAGGCCCGCTGGCTCAAGCGTTCCTCCGCCAGCAGCCGAGGTTCTGTTATCTATGGACCGGCAACAGCATCTAGCCCTAGAGCTGCGCGAGTTGGTCTGGGCCCCTCCGGACGGATCGCGCCGCCAGGAGCCCGACGCGCCGCACCTGCTCCAAGGTGTTGACCTAGAGCTTCTCCCTGGATGCTGGGCGGCCATCACCGGCGAATCCGGTGGCGGCAAGACCAGCCTTCTGTCTCTGGCCGCCGGTCTACTCGAGCCTCACTCCGGCACCGTGACTATCTTCGGGCAGAACCTAGGCGCTCTCGGCGACGACGAAGTGTCTCGTCTGCGTAGGGATCGAGTCGGCCTGCTCTTTCAACAGTATCAGCTCGACGAAGCCCAATCGGCCCAGGAGAACGTTCTGCTCCCGGGCTACTTTAGTAACGCTCCTTGGTTCGAGTTGCGAACCCGCAGCGAGGAGCTCTCGGCCCGTCTAGGGCTGACCCCGCATCTCAAGAAGCCGGCGAGCGTCCTGTCCGGAGGGCAGCGCCAGCGCGTCGCCCTAGCTCGCGCGCTGCTGCTGAAGCCCGGGCTTCTACTGGCCGACGAGCCCACCGGGGCCCTAGACGCCACCACCGCCGATTCGGTCCTGTCGCTGTTTTGCGAACTGCGGGATGAGGGGCTCGCCGTGGTCACGGTAACCCACGATCCTAAGATCCTTGAACTGTGCGACCTCCACCTCGAACTGAGAGGCGGAAAGCTCGATTCCCCGACTTCGGGGGTAGGATCCCGATGACGCTTCGGTACCTACAGCTCGAGCGGCCCGGTCGGTCTCGAAGCTTCGGCCTAGGCCAGAGACTAGGAGCCTCTTTCGGGCTGGCGCTAGGGGTCGTACTCTTACTCTTGGCCTGGGGCTTTCTCGGACCGCTAGAGCGGATGGTGAAAGAGCGCATCCTCGGCTCGCTCCCCGACCGTATTAGGGTGACCGGAACCTCGGTGAGCATGGGTCCGGTCGCTCTGGGCGGCGGCCTCGACAGCTCCACGGTAGCGACCCTACAGAGTATCGAAGGGGTGGCCGAGGTGTATCGCCAGGCGCACTACCCCGAGCCTTCCAAGCTCACAGCGAGATACGCCGGGGAGGGTCTGGTCACCGACCTCGTGCTGGAGATGGTCGACGAAGGGCAGGTGGCCGCAGAGCTGGCTAGAGGGCGGCGGTTCGTAGACCCGGGCCCAGGGCAAGACATCCCGGCCGTGGTCCCTCAAGCGATCCTGGACCTAGTGAACTCCGGTATCCAGGTCAATACGAACCTCCCTCAGCTGACCGCCTCGGCGCTGATCGGCAAGCATTTCACTTTGCATTTGGGAACCTCTTCCTTTCGCCCAGGTCCCTCCCGGACGGTCCGCTGCGTCATCGTCGGCATCTCTAGTCAGATCGGAGCCGGCGGACCGGCCATCCCGTACGACGCCGGCTTGAGGCTCACCAAGGAAGAGCCCAAGCTCCATACTCTGACGGTGCGCTTGGAAGACCCGGTGGCCAGCGCGCGCGTAGAAAGCGAGGTTCGCGAGCTCGGCCTTCGAACCCCTAGCCGCGAACTCGCCCAGCGGGTGGAGACG
This sequence comes from uncultured Burkholderiales bacterium, assembly GCA_964505925.1. GTDB lineage: Bacteria > Vulcanimicrobiota > Xenobia > Xenobiales > JADMJV01 > JAEXNA01. The sequence continues at coordinate 589 of CAZDLH010000076.1, read as the reverse complement.
GTAGCCGCCGTGCTCCGGCTAGCCACCCTGATCCTCCCGCTGGCCGTAGCGCTGGTGACCGCCTTCGCCCTGTCGGCCCTCCTCCAGCTCCAGGTTCGCCGGGAGCGCCCTTTGATCGCGCTCTACCGAGCGCTGGGAGCCACTCGAAAACAGGTGGGGAGACTCTACCTACTCCGAGGGCTCAGCGTCGGGATCGCCGGATTTGCTATCGGCTTAGCCGGCGGACTGATCGGGGGGCGTGTGTTAGCGCTGTGGTTGGAGAGTCAGCTGCCGTTCGAACTGCTCTCTACAGCCACGCTTTTCATGCCTACGGTAAGCGCTTTCGTCTGGTCTGCCCTACTCGGTCTGATAGTTCCGGTAGGGGCCGCTTACCTCCCAGCCAGACAGGCCGCAGAGGTAGAACCGGCCCAGGTCTTTCGCGAACCGTAGCTGGTCGTTCGAAACTTCAAAGGAAGGATTCGATCTCTGCTAGTCGAAGCCGGAAGCGCACCAAACCTTGAGAGAATCGCTCTTAAGGGACACAGAAAGGGGGTTCTCAGATGGGGACTCAACGTGAAGGATTCGGATTCTTTTTCGGGCTAGTCGTAGT
>CAZDLH010000075.1:0-8822 GCA_964505925.1 uncultured Burkholderiales bacterium | reverse complement strand
GAGGATCTGGCCCCTCTGAAACCGGTACTCTAAATAACGCGCACTGCTCCGCAAAAACCGTCTCCTCACGGGCGCAAACCCGCGCGCCCTTAGTTCAGCAGGCTTCCTTTAGAGGCGCTTCAACTCCTGGGCGCCAAAGAGCGAGATACGCTCGTCCTCTTTTGGTCAAACGCCGGTTCCGTACCGCAGCGTTGGTCCGTTCCAGATATCCGAAGATCTCTAGGCGATCCAGATGGTCGAGCACCGTCGAGGGAGAGCTAAACCCGGTAGCCTGCCCCAGTTCTCGGACCGTGGGAAACAGCTGGTGCTCGCTCTGATAACGGTCGATCTCTTGCAGGAGCCGGTCGCGCGATCCGGTCATCAACGGAGCGCTGCGAGGCCAGCGATAGGGGCGAATGGGATGAGGGTAGGACACGGGACACTCCTTCATAAATGGTTATTTTGACCATCGCACCGGTCTATAGCTCTAGGGTAACGGACGACTGTAACCAGAATGGCGCGCTGTTTTGAGCAGTTCGTTAAAAATGTATGGACGCTATCTGAACAGAAAGCCGATAGAGCGCTGAAACTCGCTTCCCTCGTTCCATGGGAAGGAGGCGGTAGTCCACTGAGGAAGGCGACCTACCGCTGCGCTCGGGGAAGGTCCGATGCACCTTGGTCGCAAAGAAAGGGTCTGAAACGTGCTATCTTGAGCCGTGTCAAGAATCTTACAAGACTTTTACAAAGGGATCGTCTTTGGGGAATCGAAAGCGCCCCCGGAGAAAAGGAGTTTCACTAGATGGGCCTGTTATCGTGGTTTGGCAAAGGCAAACAGACTTTCAAACCGACTCCGCATCAGACACTGGAGATCGAGTTTGTCGACAGCGAGGGCGAAGTGCAGAACTACTTCGTGGAAGTCCTCGATGTGATGAAGAAGAAACTTACCCTGAAAGCGCCGGGCAATGCGATGAACCCGGTCCATATCTTTCCGGGTCTCGACCTCACCATCTCCTATTTCGATGAAGCCCAGAACACGTTCTTCACTTACGACGTCGTGGTCAAAGACGCTAGGGACCAAGAGTTCGATGTAGACCCGCCCAACAGTAAGAACACCGAGGCGAGCGAAGTGCCCGAGCGCGACGACACCTTCAAGGTTAACGTCTCGATTCCGGTATCGTACCAAGCCCAGCGTTCGAGCTACACCCAGGTCGCATCCACCCACGCCATCACCCCCTTGAGCCTGTTCCTCAAGACCAATCTCGCGATCCCGCCGGAGACTAGCCTGCGGGTCCGACTAGAGATCCCCAACGCGCCTCACATCGATGTCGACGCGAAGGCGGTCGGCTCGGAGAAAGACCCCGACGATAACCGAAAGCACATTTCGGAAGTCCAGTTTGAAGAGGTCAGTTCCGAAGACCGAAACTCCATCTTGAACTACTCGATCTACTATCAAAAGCGCCGCGATCGCGCCGAAACCCGGGGCCTCTAGCCCCCCTGGTTTCAGAAAAACAGCTTTCAACGGCCGACGCGCGGCCCCCATCGAAGAGAAAGCCTCGCTCAACTGTTGAGCGAGGCTTTCTCTATTGCTACGGAAGCCACCGTGGCGGCTTGGGCCCTAAAGATACTTCAGTATGTAGAACCCGCCGAACAAGAGCGCCATAAAGACGATCGTGAGGACGTTGAAGTAGCGATCGATGAAGGTTTTCGCCCAGTCCCCCCACATGTAAACCACACCGGCCACCATCAGAAATCGTGCCGTCCGAGAGAGCACCGCGGCCACCACCAGAGTCGAGACCGGGATCTTAAAGACGCCGGAGGCGATGGTGAAGAGCTTATACGGGATAGGGGTGAACCCCGCCGTCAGCACTGCCCAAAAGGCGTTCTCGTTGTACTTTACTCTGACGACTTCCATCTGCTGCTCTAGTCCGTACAGTTCCACGATCCAGACGCCCACCGTGTCGTAAAACAGAACGCCTATCATATACCCGAACACCCCTCCGAGGACCGAGCCGACCGCGCAGACGAAGGCAAAAAAGAAGGCTTTCCTGGGGGCTCCTAGGGCTAACGCTAACAGGAGAACGTCCGGGGGTATCGGGAAAAACGACGATTCGATAAAAGCTATCGCGAACAGCGCCCAAGCTCCGTACGGCGATTCGGCCCAGCTGATAACCCAATTGTAGAGCCTGCGGACCGCGCCCGGCTTTCGGTCTGGATCGGCGACGATGATCCCATCCTTAGATGTCACTTGATTCTTCCTCTCGGATCGATTCCTTCGATGTCGGAGCAGCCGGGACTTGATCCACCGGGACCGCGTCGAGCCCGGTCGGCACGCCCTGGTCTTGCGACCAGCTCTCACTGAGCTCACCCGCGCCCGACTGGAAGCCTGTTGTAAGCCGGGTCGGTCTCCAGAACCTGGCGCCCTGATAGACCGCTTGCCGAACCGCGGGTAGCCCGGCCTGTCGGACGGTGACGACCTGCTCTATTCTGTACTCCCCCCCTACCACTTTGCCGCTCTCAGGATCGAGAAGAACGAAACCTAAGAATTTTCCGCTGATCTCGCGACCTTCAGAGAGACCTTGTCCAGGCAGAAGCGTACCGACCATCGAGATGTTAGCGTACACACCTTGGCTCGTATTCTGAAAATTTCGAAGCTGATAGACCAGTTGATAGGTGAGGGTCAGGTCCTCTTTAGAGACCGGATCCTTCAACGGCACCGATAACCGCTCGCTCCAACTCGCCTTTCCCGCCTTCTGTAGACCGCTCGGCAGCTTGGGCCACATGGTCGCAAGCCAGGGAGCCCAGACCGCGGGCCTCGTCACCTCATGGTCTTCTGGGATGGTCAGTTGCGGTGCGATCGGAAGGCTCCTGGGGAACACCTCCGACCGGATGGCGAGCTTATCTAGTCTCGCTTGCTGCCAGGCCCACTGTTCCGACTCCATCTGTTCGATATCGTAGCGCACCGTGCCGCTCTTCTTCTGAGCCTGCAGAGTCTCTTTGAGCAGGATCAAAAGCGAATAGGTGTCCTGGACGGAAGGGGGAGTCTCGAGGTCCTCTTCGCTCACCAGTTCGGTACCGGCCTCCACGCTCAGCATCAGCGCGATGGGCTCCTCCCCTTGAAGCTTCGTCAGATCGCGTTCGAGCAGCACCCCGAACCAGGGGTACCGAAAGGTCGGGTCGGTGAGCACCGCTAGTCCGATGAGCAAGAGGGCGACCGATACAAGAATAAGGAGAATCCGCTTCACTGGGAAGCCTTTACGGAGCGATCGAGCCGTGTCCTGCGCTGAGGAAGCAAGGAACAGAAGGCGGCCTCAAAACGTTAACAAACTGTTCACAACTGTTAACATTTGCAACAATCTGTTAACATCTCCGATCTCCCAGGTCCGGCTCGAGGGGGTATTGTGGAGGTAAGGAGCAGCTATGAGTGCCGATTTTATCAGTTCGATAGGGAATCGTCCCACCCACCAGATCCCCCCCGCCGTCACCCCGCGACCGGCGGCGGAGGCTCAGTCGACACCGATCGCGCCCCAGCTCGTTCCGGAAACGACCACCGCAGAGAGCTTCTCTGTCTCCTCGGAGGCCCGGGAAGCGCCGGATGCCGCAGGCGGATGGGCCGCCCAGTTCATGGGGGCTTGGGGCGGAGAGGTCGCTCCACCGGAGGCCACCGCCGGACAGCTTCGGGTCGAAGGCGCCGAGAACACGAGCCACCACGCCGTGCACGGAGCGAACAACGGCGCCTACCGAGGGAGCGAGCAAGAGGCTGGATTCACCGCCGCCCCCGTCTATTCCAGCAGGCCACCGGGAGCTTAAACGTTAGCCTTCGTCCGGACTCACAGCAGCTGCTGGCCGAACTCGCTCCAAGGGTCCATCTCCGGCTCGTATCCCAAGAGGGTTCGAGCCTTTTCGATGCTATAGGTATGAGATAGCCCGAGCTGTAGAGCCGAAAAAAGGGTGAGCGGAGGCTCCGTACCGATGGGCAACAGGCGGAAGACACCCTCGAGCAGCAGCCCTATCCCGGCGGCTAGCGGGAGCGGTACGGCTCCGCGAACCGGGGAGAGGCCCTTCCAGCTGAGAAGCTCGCCTATCCACTCCCAGAGCCGTATCGGTCGGCCGGAGGTCAAAAAGTAGGCCTCTCCCCAGCACTCGTCCCGCTCCCACGCCTCTAAGGCTCTCAGGTGCCCTTGAACGGTGTCTCGGATGTGGGTGACATCCACCAGGTTGTCCCCTGGGCCGATGCGAGCCAAGCGCCCTAAGTTCGCGGCCTCGAAGAGCCTCGGGAGGAGATGGGGGTCCCCCGGACCGTAGATCAGGTGAGGCCTCAAAGCTAGACAGCGCATCGGTCCTTCCCGATGGGCTCGAAAGACTTCCCGCTCGGCGGCGATCTTGCTCGCGCAGTAGGCGTTCAGCGGAACGCGTCCGTAGGGAGCGGTCTCATCGACACCGACCTCCGAGCGCCCCTGAAAGGTGACCGATGGGGAGCTCGTGTGAACGAACCGCCGCACCCCCTTGGCGCGCGCTCCCTCGAGCAGGTTTAGGGTGGCTCGGTAGTTGATCTCGAAATACTCGGCCCTGCGCCCCCAGACACCGGCTTTGGCCGCCGTGTGAACCACCGCATCGCAACCCTCGCAGACGCTCCGAGCGAACTCCTCCCGGCGCAGATCGCCGTACCGAACCTCGATCCCCAAAGACTCGAGCTCCGGGGCCTCCCGACGAGCGGTGGCCAGGGGTAGGTACCGCTCGTCAGCGACCAGTTCCCGCAGGAGCGCCGAGCCCACGAAGCCCTGGCCGCCGGTCACGAGAACCTTCAGAGGCCGCGACTTTGAACCCACTGGCTGATCTCCTCACGATGGATCTTAGCGTTGTGTCGAGGGTCCACCGGCAGCCCTGATGAGAAGAGCACGGAGCGCACCTCGCGGTAGTCCGGAACGCGATGAAGCAGAGCCAGGGCCTCCCTTTTAAGGATCGACTCCAGCGAGCGCGAGCTCGAGGTCCGCTCGAGCACCAAGACGGGCCCCGACTTCCCTTGCACGAGAGCGCACCTTTCGATCTCGGGATGGGGAAGCACCAGGCTCTCGGCCGGTACCGGGTAGAGGGGCTCCGCCCGATGTCCGTTGGGGGGCAAGGCGTGGGATTTTCGGCCGACCAGCCAGAGCCGCCCGTGTTCATCGAAATAGCCCAGGTCGCCCATCAGATGCCACGGTCCACTCTCGGACGGTATCTTGGTACTCGCCGTCGCTTCCGGCTTGCGGTAGTAGCTTCTGGTGACCACCGGTCCGCGGACCGCGATCTCGCCCACCTGTCCCAGAGGGAGGGGGTCCACTTTCGGTGGTGAGTCCGAAGACGTAGCCAACACGCGCACTTCGTTGAGCTCCAGCGGTCGACCGACGCAGATCCCCTTCCCTTCGAGACTCCGTTCCGCTCGGGTTTCGAAGAGCTCCCCGGCTTCGATGTCGGTCAGAGGGAGGGCTTCGGTGGCTCCGTAGGGGGTGTGGATCTCAGCGTAGGGCGCCACCCGCTTCCAGCTCTCTAGAAAGTCGAAGGAGATGGGGGCGCCGAAAGTGATGAGTCGCTCGACGGTCTGAAGCACGATACCGCGCTTTAGGCACTCCGAGGCCACCCGCTTCCAGATCGCCGGCGATCCTTGGAGCGAGGTCACCCCGTGCCGGTGGATCTGTTCGATGAGGTCCATCGGTCGGCACTCGGCTGGTCGGCTCGGGTCTAGGCGAGGCACGATACACTTGACCCCCAAAGCAGCGCTGAACAGACCGAACAGCGGGAAGCCCGGTAGGTCCACATCGCGGGGTCCGAAGCCGTAGACCTCCCGGAGCACCTGCAGCTGACGACAGAAGATCCCGTGGCTGTAGACCACGCCCTTCGCCGGACCTGTACTGCCGGAAGTAAAAAGGACTGCGGCCATCTGGTCGGGATGAAAGTCGACCGGTTCGAACTCGACGCACCGCCCGCCCCTCCGGAGGTCCGGCACCTCGGGGAAGTGCCCCCAACAAGCCGACTTTCGTACCTTTTGGAAAGCCCGGGGGGAGAGCTTCTTCAAGGCGTGTGCCCTGGGGATACCGATCAAAGCGGTGGGCTCCACCTCTTCGACCACCTTGAGGAACCGCCCTAGGCCCATACCCGGGTCGACGAGCACCGGCACCACACCGATCTTAAAGAGAGCGAAGATACTGGCGACGAACTCCGCAGAGTTTCTAAGTAGGACCAGACAGGTATCTCCCGCCTCAAAACCGATGTCGAGCAGCTTCGTTGCCTGACGGTCCACCTCCCAAGCGAGTCGAGTGGCGCTGAAGATCCGTTCGCGATCGATAATGGCCGGTCGGCGAGGATCTCGCTTCACCATCTCCTCGAACGGCTTGACGACGTTCACGAGAAGTGAGCCTCGATCGCAGAGATCATTCGATCGGGAGCCTCCTCCATCAGAAGATGACCGCAGTCGGGAAAGCTGCGCGCTTCGGCCTCGGGGAAGAACTCGAGGAACCGACGCAGAAAGTGAGTAGTGAACACCCAGTCCTGCTCCCCCCACAAGAGCAGCGTGCGAAGCGAGTTCAAGCCTTCCAACCCCTTTTCGACCTCGGTCAAGGCGGTGTAGCTGGGGTGGGACGGGTCCAACGGGATGTCGGCCACGAAGCGGTAGGTGGCGATCCGCGAGGTCCAATCCTGGTACGGATAGAGCAGACCCTCTTTGGCGGTGGCGTCGAGCCGCTCCGGCTTGGCCGCTCCGAGCACCGGAGTCAAGCCTGCGAAAGCGTTGAAGCCCCGGATCAGGAACTGCCCTAAGTGGGGCGTCTTCGCGATGCGGAGAAGCCAAGGCATCCGCTGGGAGCGGAAGGCAGCGGTGTTGGAGATCACCAGCTCCTTGAAACGTTCGGGGTGTCGGCCCGCGACCCCTAACCCGATCGCCCCACCCCAGTCGTGAACGAGCATTCGAATGTCGGTCAGATCCAGCGTGAGTACGAGCTGCTCGAGATGATCGATATGCTGCTCGAGCCGATACTCGAACTCCTGGGGCTTCTCCGACAGTCCGCAGCCGATATGGTCGCAAGCTACGATCCGGTGCTGGGGACGAAAGTGGAGCATCAGATGCCGAAAAGCGAACGACCAGGTCGGGTTTCCGTGAACGAAGAGGAAGGGTTGGCCCTCCCCCTCATCCACATAGTGGAGGCGATGCCCACTGCTGGTCTCAAGAAAGTTGTGGAAAAACGGATACGCTTGCCGGAGGGAGTCCGGAAGTTCGAGGAGATCAGTCGTCACGATGAGACCCCTAACAAAACGGTGGAGATAAAGATGAACCAAGCGGCATAGGAGATCGATTTTCGGGGCCCGGGCTCGATGAACCAGTCGTCGAACCGTTCGGTCAGGGACAGCTCCTGATAGAGCGTAGAAAGGAGATTCAGCCCGAGAAAATAGATCAGCATGCCCCGAAAGTCCAAGCCCAAAAAGTGGGCCGAAGCCGCGGTTAGCTGATTGCCCAAGACGGGGGTATACAGCAAGGGCACCACCACGAGAGCCGGAGCGGCCATGAGCAGCCTCCGCTTGCCCTCCAGCAGCTCCTGGACGCTGGGTGGAAACTTACGGTACATGCGCGCCAGGAGAATCGGCACGATGCCAGCGAGAAACAGATAGAAGTAACCCACAAAGTAGGTCAGAGGCAGGGCTTCGCTCATGGCATCGGGAGCGTCCACCAGGAGCTGGAGGCTCTCGTAGCCCCGCCCCACCAGAGCTAACATCTTGGAATGGATGTAGCTCGACGCGCCTTGAAAAAGTCCGATGAAAGCGCCGATCCAAAGCAGCACCGTGGCCACCATCTTGAACTGAGCGTAGCCCGGGCTGATCGGCGTGGACGTGGCCTGTCCGATCATCTCGAAGACCGATATAGATCGCTCTTCGTAGGCCGTCTTGAGCAGGATGAAAACCTCGTAGTTGTCGGGTAGGTTCTCGGTATCGATCCAGTAGGAGAGCTGAACCTTGTTTCCCCGGAACCGGGTGGGCTCCACTTCTAAGGCTTCGTGGGTCGTGACCGCGGTCCCCGACATCGTACCGCCGCCGGCGTTGGTCAAGACGATATAGCCAGCGGGGCACTTTAGCCCCTTGGAGTTCTCCCGCATGCCTATCAGGTCCACCCGGTGAACCATGAAAGGGCGCTCCTGGGCCGCCTCCTCCGGACTCTTTCGGTGGATCTGCTCCTCGACCAACTCGTCGTCTCGGAAGGCGTCGGGGGGCGGCAGTTCCGGTGCTTCGATGTCCGGCACCACATCGGATCCCGGTCGGATATAGAAGGTGTAGTCCGGCTCGACGAGCTCGAGATAGTAGTCTCCGTACTCGATGATGAGCTCGGTCTTCCCGTCTTCCTCCGGGGGCTCTTCGTGATGCTTGACTTCGCGGAATAACGGCTCGGCCATAGCCAACCAGTCCCGCAGCATAGGCAGAAAGCGTTCGAGTTCCCGCTTCGAGCGGGCGGGGTGAGACAGCGCCCCCTCCCCTGGCTGCATCGCGCAGAACTCGGCCAGATTCTGATGCTTCGTACTCGGGTCGGCGTCTAGGGCCAACAGCCGGGCGTGGGCCCCGGTAGGCCGCTCCTGGCTGGAGAACTCCTCGACATAGTAGAACACATTGCGGACCGCCACGCCGAGCTTCTCCTGCGTATCGTGACCGATGGAGCGCAACGAGAGGATCAAAAGCCGCTCACAGTCGTGTACCGAGAGGCTCTGTTGGGCCAGCTGTTCGGCCTCGGAGGGCAGCGAACCCAGCTCCCGGAAAGCGGCCGCAGCCAGACCGGCGAAATAGCGGGTCAGGTAGTCGAGGGCATCCCGCAAAGACAGGCAAGCCTGGAT
>CAZDLH010000074.1:0-8875 GCA_964505925.1 uncultured Burkholderiales bacterium | reverse complement strand
CTGAACGGGGACGGCCATCTCGATCTCGTCTCGTGCGATATCCTCTCGCATGGAGTGACCGTATTCCTCGGGGATGGCCTCGGGGGTTTCACCAGCTTGGGCCATTTCCCGACCGCAGCCCCTCAACCCGGCCGGCCGTTCGCCGGAACCCGCCCGCGCGCACTAGCGGTGGCCGACCTCGACCGGGACGGCTTCCCCGATCTGGTCTCCGCCAATGAAGGGCCGCCCGGTGGGGGCGACATCTCGGTCTTGCTCAGCGCCGGTGACGGCACCCTACGAGCGCCTCTCGTTTTCAAGGCGGGCTCGTTCTGTCACAGCGTAGCGCTGGGCGATCTGGACGGCGACGGACGGATCGACGCGGTCACGGCAAACACGGTCTCCAACGACGTGTCCGTGCTGCTGGGCAACGGCGACGGGACTTTCGGTATCTCCCGGGAGTTCGCGTCTGGCGACCTTCCGTTGAGCGTTCAGATAACGGACTTCAACGGCGACGGGATACTCGACGTAGCGGCCGCCGTAAGTCAGCAAGGCCGCCTGAGCATCCTCCCGGGCTTAGGCGACGGCACCCTCGGAGAACGCCAGGAGTTCGAAGCCGGAGAGACCAGCTTCTTTCTGATTCCAGGCGATTTCGACGGCGACGGCTCGCCCGACCTCGCCACCACCGACCTGGGGAGCGACGGCGTGACCCTATTTCTCAATCGAGCTCCTTAGCCGCTAGACTCGAGTTGGAGATGGCGCCCCTCACCCCCAGACCCAGCGCGATCGAACTCGAGCCCGGCTACCGAACGCGCTTTTAAGCCGGTGACGCCAGGTTGCGCTTCGCTCCTGCGAGGGGGCAGGCATTGTCCGCAGGAGGCGAGAAATTCCGCTCGTCTTTCTGCGGCCCATCTCCCAGCGCCGCTTCTCGAACAGCGAAAGTGAGGTCCCTACTTTATGGCATATCAGATTCGTCGAGCGGCCGTGCTCGGTGCCGGAACGATGGGCGCTGGAATCGCTGCCCACCTAGCTAACGCCGGAGTGCCGGTTCTGCTTTTAGACATCGCAGCCGACGGCGACCGCCCCAACGGCCACGTCGAAAAAGGCTGGGCGCGCGCCCGGAAAAGCAAGCCCGCCGCCCTGATGTCCCCGGAGGCTGGCCGCCTGGTGGAGCTAGGCAACATGCGCGACGATCTCCACCGCCTCGCCGAAGTGGACTGGGTCGTGGAGGCCATCGTCGAGAAGCTCGAAGTGAAGCGCGAGCTGCTGGAGAGACTCGAGGCCACCACCGGCGCCTCGACCATCGTCTCGAGCAACTCTAGCGGGATCCCGATGGGCCTTCAGGTGAAAGGCCGCAGCGCATCGTTTCGCAAGCGGTTTATGGGCACTCACTTCTTCAACCCGCCGCGATACCTCCACCTGCTGGAGCTGATCCCGACCCCGGACACGGACCCTCTAGCCCTCGAAGAGATGTCCCGCTTCGGCGATCGGGTGCTCGGGAAAGGGATCGTGGTGGCCCACGATGTCCCGGGTTTCGCCGCCAACCGAGTGGGGCTCGGCTGTATGTCGCGCTCCATGAAGGTCATGGTCGAGATGGGGTTGACCCCCGACGCGGTGGACGTTCTGACCGGCCCGCTGATCGGACGGCCCAAGAGCGCCACCTTCCGCACCGCCGACCTGTCCGGTCTAGACATCGCCACCACGGTGGCCCGCAACCTCGCCCAGGCCACCGGTGAGGATCTGCGCATGCCCGAGGTGGTCGAAAAAATGGTGGAGCGAGGATTCCTAGGCGAAAAATCGGGAAGCGGCTTCTACAAGAAGGTGAAAGAGAAGGGGAAGACCACCATCTTGACCCTCGACCTAGAGACCTTCGAATATCGCGATCGAGGCAAGGTCAAGCTCGAAGAGATCGCGGAGCTCCGGAAGCTCCCGAACCCGGCTCAGCGGATCGCTGCCCTTCTCGATAGCGACGGCCCGGCCGGCGAATTCACCCGGCGCACCATCTTCCATCAGATCCATTACGCCGCCGAGAAAGTGGGGGAAGTGGCCGCCACCGCTCGCGACGTGGACAACGCCTTAAAGTGGGGCTTCGGCTGGGAAGTAGGGCCGCTCGAACTGGCCGAACAGCTCGGACGAGAGCGCTGCACCGCTGCCTTTGAAGAGCGCGGGTTGAGCGTTCCTCCCTATTTTCAGACCGCAACCACCCCCGCAGCCGACGACGGCTCGCTCGGTATCGCCAAGCTGGAACGGTCGGGCACGAGAGTTCTCGAGAACGAGAACGCCACCCTATGGGATCTCGGCGACGGGATCGCCTTGCTGCAGTTCCATAGCAAAGGGAACTCCATCGGCGCCAAAACTCTGGAGCTACTCGAGGAAACCGACGAAGCGGTCCAGCGCGATTTCCGAGGCCTAGTGATCGGTAATCAGGGGCAACACTTCTGTGCGGGTGCCGATATCGCGATGATTTTGGAGTTGGCTCTCAAGCAGGACTTCGAAGCCATCCGGGCCGCCTGCCGAACCTTCCAAGGTATGACGAGCCGCCTTCGATACGCAGCCTATCCCGTGGTCTCGGCCCCTTTCGGCATGACCTTGGGCGGCGGCTGCGAAGTGATGCTGTATTCGGACCGCAACGTGGCCCACGCTGAGCTCTACACCGGCCTGGTGGAGGTCGGGGTGGGGATCCTCCCCGCCGGTGGGGGCACCACCGAGATGCTGATCCGGATGAACGAGCGGCTCCTGCCTGGGGCCGATCCGTTCCCGGCAGTGCAAGCCGCCTTCGAGCTGATCGCTATGGGTAAGGTCTCGAGTTCGGCTGCCGATGCCAAAAAGCTAGGGCTGCTGAGGCCCACCGATCGCGTCGTCATGAACGCGGACCGGCTCCTCACCGAGGCCAAGAACGAAGCCCTCGGTTTGGCCGACGGCTATCTCCCTCCGACGCCCAAGCGAACCCGAGTGCTGGGCGAGGCCGCCTTCGCCAACCTCTGCGCCGGGGCTCACGGTATGATGCTCGGCGGCTTTATCACCGAGTACGAGTACCACCTGGCCGAAACCATCGCCCGAGTTCTATCGGGCGGTGAGGGCAACCGAACCGAAGAGGTCGAAGAGTCCGTCCTACTCGAACTCGAAGAGGAGGCGTTCCTGCAGCTCTCGGGTCAAACCAAGACCCAAGAACGCCTAGCCCATACCCTGAAGACCGGAAAGACTTTGAGGAACTAAACCGATGGACCCTAAGAAAAGACCCGTCATCGTTAGCGCGCTGCGCACCCCTGTCGGCCGCGGGCGCAAAGGGACCCTAGCCCACACCCGCCCGGACGACCTAGCGGCTCTGGTTCTGAAGACCACTCTGCAGCGCACCGGCGTTCCCGCCTCCGAAGTCGAAGACGTGATCCTCGGCTGCGCCATGCCGGAAGGCGAACAGGGCCTCAATATCGCCCGTCTGTCCCTACTCTTAGCCGGATTTCCCGACACCGTGCCCGGTATGACGGTAAATCGGTTCTGCTCCTCCGGCTTGCAAGCGGTAGCGCTAGCCGCCCAAGCGGTGGCCACCGGAATGAGCGACTGCATCATCGCTGGTGGGGTCGAGTCCATGAGCATGGTCCCGATGACCGGCTACAAGCCTTCGATGAATCTACGCCTCCAGAAAGAGCGGCCCGAGAGCTACATCGGAATGGGGATGACCGCGGAGAACCTAGCCCGCAAGTACGATATCGGCCGGGCTGAGCAGGACGCCTTCGCGCTGGATTCCCACCACAAAGCCGCAGCAGCGCGAAGCGATGGGAAGTTCGCCGACGAGTCGATCCCGGTCCCGGTACGGGTGGACGAGCGTAAGGGGGTGACCCTCGAGAGCCGCCAGCAGCTCTTCGAACACGACGAGCTGATCCGCGGGGACTCCACCCTAGAGACCCTCGGAGCGCTGCGTCCTTCCTTTCATGTCAAAGGTAGCGTCACCCCGGGCAACTCTTCGCCCCTGTCCGACGGTGCGGCGGCCGTGATGGTGATGAGCCGAAGTAAAGCCGAAGAGCACGGTCTGGAGCCGCTGGCCGAGTTCCTCTCTTTCTCGGTGGCCGGGGTCCCCCCGGAGATCATGGGGATCGGTCCCGTCGCAGCGGTGCCGAAGGCGCTCAGACTGGCGGGTCTCGAGCTCTCTGACATCGACTTAGTGGAGCTCAATGAAGCCTTCGCAGCGCAGTCGCTCGCGGTACTCAAAGAGATGCCCATCGCGGCCGAAAAACTGAACGTGAACGGGGGAGCCATCGCCTTGGGCCACCCCCTGGGCTGCACCGGAGCCAAGCTGACGGCGACGGCTGTTCACGAGCTACGCCGCCGCGGAGGCGGCTACGCTTTGATCACCATGTGCATCGGTGGAGGACAAGGGGCAGCCGGCGTCCTCAAAATCGGCTAGGCTCACCTGGGGTGTAGTCTATCGCAGGCCCGAGGGAGCCGCCGCCCTCCCTCGGGCTGAAGGGGTGGGCCCGAGGAGCGCCTCGATCGGGCTCCTCTCGAGGGGTCGATGCAGCTCGCCCCGGAAGGGCCGGCTCTGCAGGCCGGCGACCTCGCCTCTACCAGACGAAGCTGCGCAGGATCACGAAATGGTGACAGGCGCTGGCCGAGATCACAAAGATATGCCAGATCGCGTGGTTGAAGCGAAGCCGGTCCCGGAGATAGAAAGGGATCCCGATGTTGTAGAGAACTCCCCCGAGGAGCAGCAGAGCCACCGAGAAGAGGTCGAGAACCCCGGTGAGCGGCTTGAGGATGACCACCGCCATCCAGCCCAGGACCATATAGGTCGCCACCGAGTGAAGCCCGTACGGGTTCCGACTCAGAAACTTAAAAGCGATCCCCCCTAGCGCGAAGACCCAGACCACGGTCAGCACGGACCAGCCCAAGAGATCGTTGAGCCCCAAAACGAGAAACGGCGTGTAGGTCGCGGCCATGACGAGAAAGATGGCTGAGTGGTCCACCTTCCTCAGAAGGCTCTTCCTACTAGGCCTTCTCACGAGATGGTACACCGTCGAACTCAGATAGAGGAAAACCCAGGCCAACCCGTAGACAGCGAGAGACCAAAAGTGAGCTATGGAGTCCATCTCCCAACAGGCCGACAGCATCGAGATGACCGCTAGCAAGCTGAGGATGAGCCCTCCCCCATGAGTGAGGGCGCTGACGGTTTCCTCGAACTGGGTGTCCCCTGTGATCGGGCAGACTGGAGAGTTCACGGGATATAAAAGATCACGATAGCTGTAGCCGCTCGCCATTAAGTTCCGCTCCTGATATATAGAAAGTTCCTTGGGCCGGCGAACAAGCCCTACCTCTCCCAGTCGGTACATTCCTACTTCGAGTTTAAAAAGCACCGATTGTTAAACTTTCAGATCCGGGTGCACCTCGCCACTCCCCATGATAAGATCCCCGCATGAACCTGTTTGGATTTGGCCCTCAGTCGCTTCAGAACACTTTCGTAGGCCCGGCTTTCGGATCGGTAGCGCCCGCCCCACAAAACCCCATCGGGGTCTCGCTTCCCGGCGTCTTCAGTCCGATGTTCGCCGGCCCGGGACAGCTCCAGACTCTGCAGCAGACCCAGGCCGCTCAACAGCAGCTCGGTCAAGGGTTCGCCAGCTTCCTAGGAGCTCCCATCGCCCAGTTTCCCAGCCCGGCGTTCGGGGCGTCGCCGTTCGGGCTTCCGAACTTCGGTGCAGGACAGACCTTCAATCCGTTCGCCCCGTCCGGTCAGGTTTTCCAGCCGTTCCCGACCCAGCCGACCTCCCCGTTCACCTCTCCGACCTTCGGAGTACCGAACTTCGGCGGACCGCAGATCGGCCAGCCTAGCCAACCGACGCCGGGCTTCACCCCTCCGACGATCTTCGATCCGTTCCAGCCGGGTTCACCCTTTACCAACCCTTTTCTTCCGCCACCCGGTTCGACACCGAACCCCGCCCCTTTTCCCGGTAACACCCCACCGAACTTTGGAGGCGGCTCCCCGTTCGGTCCGCTCCCTGGCATCCCGCTCGGCGGCGATCCGTTCTTCCACCAGAACCTCGACAACTACCTCAATGAACTTTTCGGACAGATCGCAGGGGTTCAAGCCTTAGGCGGGGTTTTCGGTAGCAACACCAACCCCACCGGCAACGGAACCCGCGGAGACCTCCGGGTGATCGCTGGCAACCGCTGGGACGGGGTCGCTCCCCAAAGGGTCACCATTCACGAGCAGGGTCGCTTCTCTACCCGCCAACACACCGACAACACCGGGGGATGGCAGAGCACCGAAGCGCGCTTTAACAACGGCGAAGTCGGCAAGACCTATACCGTGAACGTCCAGTGGGTGGACGGCACCAGCACGCAGCGCGCCGTAACCCTCAACCAGCCTGGCCAGCTGATCTTCATCGACTCCGCTTTCTAGGAGCGAGGAGCGTCGAACTCTCCCCGCCCGCTCCCCCTGCTCCCGGGGTGCAGGGGCACCCAGGGCCTACTGCCCGCTCTGTATCCGCCAGAGCGAGGCGTAGACCCCACCCGAGTTCAGGAGCTCCCGATGAGTTCCGTCCTCGGTCGGTCTGCCGTCGGAGATGACCACGACTCGGTCGGCCGTTCTCAGCGTCGAAAGGCGATGAGCCACGATGATCACCGTGCGCTCCCTCCGCACCTCTTCTAGAGCTCGAGCGATGGCCAGTTCGGTCTCGTTGTCCACCGCTGACGTGGCTTCATCGAGAATCAGCAGCGGTGGGTCTTTCAGCAGCGCCCGAGCCAGTGCGATCCGCTGGCGCTGCCCGCCGGAGAGCCGCACTCCGCGCTCACCGACCTGCGTCTTTAACCCCTCGGGCAGACGGTCGACGAACTCCCGAACCGCGGCCTGGTCCAAGACTTTTCGGAACCGCTCTTCGGGCGCCTCGAAGCTACCGTACCGGATGTTGTCCTCGATGGTACCGTCGAAGAGAAAGACCTCTTGGGAGACCAGCCCTACCGAACGGCGCAAGCTCCCCATCTCGTACTCCCGGAGGTCGACACCGTCGACTTCGATACTCCCTCCCTGGGGGTCGTAGAGCCTCAAAAGGAGCTTGACCAAGGTCGACTTCCCGCTCCCGGTGGTCCCCACGACGCCGAGGGTGGTCCCCTCCTCGACGGTGAGGTTCAGCCCCTCGAGCACCGGATGCTCGCTGTTCGGATAGGTGAAGTGCACGTCTTTAAAGACCACCTCACCAGTGAAGCGGTCGGCCTTAAACTCGCGCGTACCGTTCTCCATGGTGGGACGAAGGTCCAGCAGTTCTAAAATTCTCTCGATGGAGGCCATGGAGCGTCGATACAGGTCCAAAGTGGTTCCGAGTCGGGTCAAAGGCCACAGTAGACGCTGGGTCATAAAGACCAGAACGCTGTAGGTGCCGACCTCCAGTACGCCCGAGAGCGTCTGCAGTCCACCGTACACCATGATGAGGATAAAGCCGATCACGATGGCCATCCGGATCAAGGGTACGAAGCTCGAAGAGAGTCTGATGGCCGAAATATTCAGCTCCTGATATCGGAAGGACTCGCTCTTGAGGCGCTCGGCTTCGTGCTCTTCCGTCACGTAGCTCTTGATGGTGGACAGACCCCCTAGATTATTCGCGAGCAGTTCATTCACCCGAGCCACCTGATCTCGTACCGCCCGGTACCTGGGACCCAGTGCCGATTGAACTTTCAAGGACGCCAGCAGGATGAGCGGCGCGGGAATGAAGGCCATCCATGCCAAGGTGGGCACCGCCCCGATGAAGACCGCACCTACAGCCACCACGGTGGTCACCAGTTGGAGAATGGTATTCGCCCCGTCGTCGAGGAAACGCTCCAGCTGATTGACATCGTCGTTGAGGACCGCCATCAGTCGGCCGGACGTCTCTTCTTCTAAAGCAGCCATATCCAGACTCTGAACGTGCTGATAGGCTCTCAACCTGATATCGTGCTGGAGCTGCTGGGCCAGATTTCGCCAAGTCACCTGATAGAGGTACTCGAAAGTCGATTCCGCCCCCCACACCAAGAAGGTGAGGACCGCAAGCGTTGCCAGCTGATGACTGGGTTCGCTGACACCGACCTCGGCGAGAAAAGAGTCTTGGGCTCGAACCACCACATCGACGGCCAGGCCGATGAGGACCGGCGGGGCGAGATCGAAAAGCTTATTGCAGACGGAGAAGAACGAGCCGAGGAGAATTCTGCCTCTGAACTGTTCGACCCGCCCCCAGAGACGTCTCAGCTCGAGGAAAGGCCCCTTTGTCGGTACAGAGGGCATCGGATCTGATGGGGGAAGTTCGGTTCGGGCCATAGCGCTCTTTGCGCGCTGGAGTTCGGACAGTCCTGGCTCTGGAGAACTTCTTCCCCAGGCGCAAGCGAGAACCGGAGCACCGGTCGTTACCTTATGATGCAAGGAACAATCCCGACGGCAGCCGAAGTCGTTTCGATGGAGAACTCGAGAGATGAGTTGGTCAAGGCTCTCTTCCATATGGCCTGGCTAGACGAGGTTGTTACGCCCCATGAAGTTCGAGCTCTCACCAGCGTCTTAAGGCAGCTCGGGTACAGTCTGCCGGAGGTCCTCCACCTGCTGGACTCCCATCTGTGCGAACGACCGAAGGACCTGGACCTGCGCCCGCTCGACGAGATCTTTCGGGAGAGAGACATTCAGCTTCAAGCCCTCCAAGCCCTGATGACCGTGTGTTTCTCGGGAGGCCAGATCCACCCTGAACAGATCGGCTATATCGAAGGACTCATCTTGAGAATGGGCCTGACCGCTGAAGAGCTGGAACTCCTTCGACAGAACGCCCTGAGGGTCCAACAGTGTTAGGTCGGTCCAAGAAAAAGCAGGAGGTCGAGCGCTCGACCCCACGCCACGAAGCCCGCTTTCGGGTCCGCTCTAGGGACTTACCGGGATACAAGGGGATCTCTCACGATC
>CAZDLH010000073.1:0-8985 GCA_964505925.1 uncultured Burkholderiales bacterium | reverse complement strand
CTGCAGCTCCTCGAGATTCACCCCGGCGAGGACCTGCTGCAGATACTCTCCGACCTCTTCTAGGCGACCTTCCAGCTGGCGCTCGAACTCAGCCCTGAGCTCTTCGTTGCGCTTTTCCAGTTCGCCCTTGAGAGCCTCTCCATCGATGGAGCCGCTCGCGGCGACCTCGATACTCCCTAGCCTGGCTTCAAAGCGAGCCTCTAGATCGTCGAGACTGGTGACCAGGGACTGCTCCAGCAGCGCCGGCAGGTTCTCGAGTCGACCGATCTCCCCGAGATTATCGAGGCGATATCCCACCTCTTGCAGGCGTCCCTCCAAGACCTGAAACCGGTCGAAAACCTGCTCGATCCGATCGTCTAGGATCTCGATGTGGTCGAAGACCTTGCCTAAGACCCCTTCGACATCGCCCCCCGAGCGCTGCTCCAAGGCCTCCATTCGAGCCTGTAGCGCTTGACTGTCCCTGGCCTGAATGGCGCTAGAGAGACTCACCGTCTCCAGCTCCTTTTTTAGGGACCTCAGCTCTAGCTCGATCGGGGAAGCCCCTTCTAAGGAAGCTTCTCCTTCAACGGAATCTCTCCGGAAACGATGTCTCGGTGTGTCCATAAGCTGCTCTTCGGCTCTCGTAAACCGCTCATACCCCTTCTCGCGGGGCCGTGATGAACTCGCCTCTACGGCAAACGAACGAACCCCGACCGCACCTGGGACCTTCTCCCATCGGCGAGCCTCTTCCTCTGCCGGGGGCTACCGGCCGCCCGGAGAAACCGGAGGCCGCATTCGAGCGAGCGACTCAGTTCGGTAGCCCCACCAAGGCTCCGTTCTCCAACAGCCGTTTAGCGGCAGCAAGGTCAGCGGCCAGAGCCCGATCCCCCTCCAGGGGCGGCACCACCTCGCGGAGCTTCTCCAGTCCGTTCTCGGTACCGGGACCGAACCGTAGAGGCCGACGATACTCTAGAGCTTGGGCCGCACAGACCCATTCGTTCGCCAAGATCTGCTCGCTATTATCGACCAGCTTCTCTAGCTTGTAGGCCGCCGCCGGCCCCATGCTCACGTGGTCTTCGTGACCCGCGGAGGTAGGCACGGTATCGGCGGTTGCCGAGTTCGCCAGCAGCTTGTTCTCGTTCACCAAGGCGGCCGCTCCGTACTGCACGATCATCAGGCCGGAGTGCAGTCCACCGCTGCGGGTGAGAAAGGGCGGTAGACCGCTCTCCCGGGTGTCCAAGAGCTTGTCGCAGCGCCGCTCTGACATGCTGCCGATATACGATAGCGCCACCGCTGCCGCGTCACAGGCTAGAGCCACCGGGGCTCCGTGAAAGTTTCCGCCGCTGACCACCCGCTCTTCGTCGATGAGAACTACGGGATTGTCGCTGGCCGAGTTGAACTCGGTCTCCATCATGCCCACCGCCCAGGCCCAACCGTCCCGGGCGGCTCCATGCACCTGGGGGATACAGCGCAAACTGTAAGGGTCTTGCACTTTACCGCAGTGCCGGTGGCTCGCGATCAGTTCGCTGCCCGCCAACAGTTCGCGGAGATGGCTCGCTACCGCCACCTGACCCCGGTGGGGTCTCGCCAGATGGACGGCTTCGGCGAAAACCGAATCGGTCCCCATCAGCGCCTCTAAGCTCATCCCTGCGATCACGTCCGCCTGCTCCAAGAGGCGGGCTGCCCGGGCCAGCGCCAGAGAGCCGACCGAACAGATCAGCTGAGTCCCGTTGATCAGCGCGAGCGCCTCCTTGGCTTCGAACACCAAGGGCTCTAACCCCCGCTCGCGCAGCGCCTCGGTGGCTGGCAGGCGTCCCTCCGGGGTGTCGGCCTCGCCCTCCCCCATCAGCAGCGCCGCGACGTGAGCCAGGGGAGCGAGGTCCCCGCTAGCACCGACCGACCCTCTGCTCGGAACCGGAGGTACGACGTCGCGATTGAGACACCCCGCCAAGAGTTCGAGCACGCCTCTGGTGATGCCGGAGTACCCGCGCAGCAGCGAGTTGAGACGCAAAGCCATAATCCCCCGCACCTGCTCCTTGCGGAGGAGCTCTCCTACCCCGGCGCTGTGGGACAAGATCAGATTCCGCTGGAGCTCCCTGACCTGCTCTAAGGGGATCCTCTCCGAAGAGAGTTTGCCGAAGCCGGTGTTGATCCCGTACAGCGTCTGCCCCGAAGCCAATAGGTCCTCGACCACCCGGCGGCTCTTCTCTACCACGGGCCAGACCGAATCCTCGATCTCCACCGTCTCTCCCCGGGCGATGCGCTCGAAACCGTCTAGGTCCAGGCTCTGTCCATCCAATCTCACCATCTCACCAACTCCTCGCTCGCGGTCAAAACCGCTATTATCCTGGCTCGCTCGTAAGCCCCAGGCCGTCCCCCCTACCCTCTTGCTTCAACACCCCGTCGGGCTCTTCGGAGCGGTGACCCTCCCCAACGGGCGCGGAGCCCCACCTAGACGGAGCGATCCGCTTGGCCATCTGCACGCGCTCGATCTCGTAGCCGAGCTTCTCGTAGAGCTTCACGGCTCTAGCGTTGGCCGCCGTCACTCCCAACCCGACCCACTCTATCCCGAGCTCGGCGACGAACCGCTCCGCTCTCTCCATTAAAGCTCGCGCCACCCCGCGCCCCCACCAGTCTCGGCGAACCGAAAGATCGTAGACCCAGGCCTGCCTCAGCTCGGAGATCGAGTCGGTCTGATTCGCCAGGAGCACCACGTGTCCGATCAGCTGACCGCCGGCCTCGATGGCGACGAATAGCCCCCCTTCGGGTCGACGTAGAACCTCGGCGAGATACTCGAAGTTCTGCTTGCGGATCTCGCGAAGCTCGGGATCGGTGACCTCCGGACGAAGGTGGCTGCGGGAGGTGACGACCATCTCCACGGCCAGCTCCGTGATGGCATCGACATCGGAAAACAGCGCCGGGCGCACATGAAATTCGGTCATGGACTAGCCCGCTGGTCAGCGGTTCTTGGCCATCACGATCCGGGTACCCCGACCGATCTGGGAGTCGATCTCCACTCGGTCCATCAGGTTCTTCATAAGGAAGATTCCACGTCCGCTCTCGGCGAAGACGTCCGGCGGCTCTTCTCCCCGACCTGCGGGATCGAATCCTGGACCGTAGTCTTGGACCTCGACCCGAAACTCTCCCGGTGTCATTAGGTAAGCCACATCGATGCCGAGATCCGAGCGTCCGTGTTCGATAGCGTTGTCACAGA
The DNA here is from genome assembly GCA_964505925.1 of uncultured Burkholderiales bacterium. GTDB lineage: Bacteria > Vulcanimicrobiota > Xenobia > Xenobiales > JADMJV01 > JAEXNA01. The sequence goes on along the minus strand of CAZDLH010000073.1, from coordinate 5,792 downwards.
CCTCGCCGACCGCGGTGATGATGTCGTAGATATCCTCTTCGCCGAAGAGCACCCGGCGCGCGATGGCCTCCGCTTGGAGTCGAACGGTAGCCGCGTACTCTTCCAAACACGGGACCTTCAGACGGATCTGTGAGGCGGAGCGAACCACCTCTTCCCACTTGGCCAATACCGACTCGTGGTGGGCCAGCAGTTCGCGCTGAGAGCGCTGATAGGCACCGGTCAGGCCCACCAGAAACTCGTCGAACACATCGTTGATCAAGCGCCCCAGCTCCCAGAGCGCTCCGGGAGGGGTCACCTCTTCGGAGAGCTCTCGGTCCAGCAGGCTCCAGAGCTCGCTGCGCATGATCGTGATCCCGTGGAGCAGATCGTCGAACTCGATAGCCATCTGCACTCGCCGGGCGGCGATCCCTTGCTCCAGGCTCACCAGTTCGCTATGGAACTCGAGCACGCTGGCCTCTAGCGCAGTGGGGTCTTGGTCCTGCTCTAGCCGAGAGACGATCAGCCTCGAGAGCCGCTCGACGGTTCCGACCGACTCCTCCCGAGGCATCTGCTGGGTTCGGTAGCTGGCTAGCTCCTCGAAGCAACGGGCCGAGACCCGCTCCGAAAGATCCGATTCCGAGCGTCGCAAGATCTGCGCAGCGGTGCGCTTCACTGCCTCGAGCTCGGGCTGCGCCACAACCATCTCAAGACTCATCGCGCCTCCCCCGGCCGGACGTTCCTCTTCGAACAGCTGGTCTGTCAGCGTCACCCGCCCTAGGACTCGCTCTCCGCGAACTCACCGTAGGCGTCCGCGTTCATCAGGCCATCGACCTGGTCGGTCTGCTCGAGTTCGAGCACCAGCATCCAACCGTCCTCGTAGGGAGACGTGTTGACCACCTCCGGCTCGAAGTCCGACTCGCTCTCCACCAGCTTCGGGTTCACCTCGATCACCTTTCCGGTGAGGGGCGCATACAGGTCCGAGACGGTCTTGACCGACTCCACCACCCCGAAGGTGTCTCCCTGCCTTAACTGTCGACCGACCTCCGGCAGCTCGACGAAAACGATATCTCCCAGCTGGTCCTGTGCGTGATGGGTGATCCCGATAGTCGCTCGAGACCCATCGAGGCGAACCCATTCGTGCTCTTTGCTGTATTTCAAGTCGGATGGAATCATAGAAGTGGTCCTCTCAGGTTCAGCTCAAGAATGGCGCTTAACGCTGCCCCGTACGAACGGTAGTTTTACCACCCGGGCCTGGCAGGGGCGCCCGCGCACCGAGACTTCGAGTTCGGTTCCGGGTGCGCGGACCGACCTTTCCACGATGGCCAGAGCCACCCCTTTTTTGAGGGTCGGAGAGAAGGTGCCGCTACTGACTTTGCCCACTTCTCGACCTTCGAAATGGATCTCGTATCCCGCCCGCGGGACCGCTCTCCCCTCCATCTCGAGCCCCACCATGCAGGTGTCGGCGCGCTCTTTGGCCTCCCCGAGCGCAGCGGCCGCCAACGGCGGGGGATCGGTCTCGAGCTTCGTGACCCAACCCAGCGAGACGTCGTAGGGCGTGCGCTCCCGAGAGAGTTCGTTGCCGTACAGAGCGAAGCCGGCCTCTAACCGTAGGGTATCCCGCGCTCCCAATCCGACCGGGACCACCGGCTCGGTCCCCTCGAGAAACGCCTCCCAGATGGGTAGGGCGTCCTCGTTGCGAAGGTAGAGCTCGAAGCCGTCCTCCCCGGTATAGCCGGTCCGAGAGAGTACCACCGGCTTCCCGCACACCTCGGTCTCCAGGAAGCGGTAGAACTCCAGCGAGTCGAGCTCCAACGGCAGATGGGGCGCTAGCACGGCTTCGGACTTCGGACCCTGAACCGCGATCAGTGCGACATCCTGGGTCCGATCGAAGAGCTCGATCTCGCGCCCTTGGGCGTGCTCCCGAAGCCAAGACCATACGGCCGCCCGATTGCTGGCGTTGGAGACGATCCAGTATCGCTTCTCGAAGCGGTACAAGAGCAGGTCGTCGATGATCCCGCCTTCGAGATCGCACAGGCAGCTGTACTGCGCCTGCCCCACTTCGAGTCGGGTCACATCGTTGGTCAGTATCTCTTGAAGAAAGGGGATCGACTCGGCCCCCTGCACCTCGATCTCGGCCATGTGACTGAGGTCGAAGAGGCCTGCAGCGGTGCGGACCGCTTCGTGCTCTTCGATCAGGTTACTGTAGCTCAGCGGCATATCCCAGCCGGCGAAATCGGTCATCTTAGCACCGGCTCGTCGGTGCCAATCGGTCAATGGGGTGGTGTTGATTGTCGCTGCCATGCCCCTCTCTTACCACCCGTACTTTAGAGTCAATCCTCCAGGGTATTAGACCGCCGGCTCACTGCTCAACAGGGTGCGAGCTCGCTCGGCGTCCAGCGAGATCTGGGCTTTCAGCGCCTCTAGGCTTTCGAACCGCTGTTCGCTGCGAAGACGCTCTATAAAACGGACCGCCAATCGGCTCCCGTAGAGGTCCTCCGAGAGATCGAAGAGGTGCACCTCCAGTCGGGGTTCGCTCTCTCCATCCGAAGCGACGGTGGGGCGCAGCCCGAAGTTGGCGACCCCCGGTACCCGTCGCCCATCGGCCAACGAAGCTACCACCGCGTAGACCCCGAAGGAGGGCGCCACCTTGGCTTCAGGGTACCGAAGGTTGGCCGTGGGAAAGCCGATGGTCCGACCGCGCCGAGCCCCAGGTAGGACCTCGCCGGTCACCTCGAAGGGACGGCCGAGAAGCCGTCGTGCCAGAGCCACCTCGCCCTCCCCGATAGCCTGCCGAATACGGGTGGATGAGATGATGAAGGGCTCCCCGGCCTGGTGGACTACCGGCGGACAGACCGCGGTCTGAAAACCGAACTCGTTCCCCCAAGCCTCGAGGCGCTTCACATCGCCTGCCGCGCGGTGCCCGAAGCGATAGTTGCGCCCGACCACCACGTGCGCCACCCCCAAGGTTTCCACCAGAAGCTCCCGCACGAAGCGCTCGGCGCTCCAGTTGGAGAAGTCTCTATCGAAGGCCCGCAGCAGAACCTGCAGCCCGAAACCGGACAGCAGCTCGATGCGCTCCTCGGAGTCGGTGATCAAAAGCGGCGGCTGACGACCGGGAAGGATGCGACTGGGGTGCTCCGGGAAAGTGAACACGCCCGCTCGGTCTCCGCCCAGCTCGAGGGCCGTCTCCAGGATCGAGCGGTGCCCGAGGTGGCAGCCGTCGAAAAAGCCCAACGCCACCGCGCCGCCAGGCAGGACGGGTGCCCCCCTAACGTCGTGGGGAAGCCAACGGGCGGGCAAGGCGGCTACGAACCCCGCCGGTCGATGATGAAATGGCTGCGCCCGGGGGACATGGCTTTGGCCGCCTTTTTGAGCTCGTTAGCGATCTCGGCCACTTCCAGCGCGTTCGACAAAGGGCGCTTCTCGTTCGTACTCACGCCGATGGACAGAGTCGTGATGGGATAGCGCTCTTTTTCTTTTTGTCGATTGAGGACCTCGATCCAGCCCCGCTCGCGGTCTTTGGCAGAGTAGACCTCTCGAACTCGCCGATCGAACTCGTTCGTGATCCTCTCGAGCAGCGACTCCACTCGCTCCATCTCGGTAACCAAAATAAAATCGTCGCCGCCTATGTGCCCTAGAAAATCGGAGGGTTCCCCCTTCGACTCTACAGCTTCGATCATGACTTGGCTGACCAGCTGGATACACTCATCCCCTTTTTCAAAGCCGTAGTGGTCGTTGAAAGCCTTGAAGTTATCGATATCTAGATAGCAGCAGGCGAGCACCTCGTTGCGCGCTAAGCGCTGGTTCAACTCGTGCTCGATGGCCAGATTGCCGGGCAGCCCGGTGAGAGGGTTGGAAGCTCGGCTCAAGCGGATACGACGGATCAGACTCTGGATCCTCACTTCGAGCTCCTCGGGGTCGAAGGGCTTCGAGAGATAGTCGTCCACGCCGGTGCGCAGCGCTTCGAGACGATGGTCGTGGAGAGCCGATGCCGTCAGCATGATCACCGGGATCAGGTAGGTCGAGCGGTTATTGCGCAGATGGACGCACACTTCGATCCCATCCATGTCTGGCATCATCAGATCCAGCAGCACCACATCGGGGATCTCTTTGCGGGCGATCTCGAGCGCCTCTGGACCGGAACTAGCCAACAGCACCTGATAGGGGTCGTCCGACGACAGCAGAAAAGTCTCGACCATTCGGAGCAGGACCGGATCGTCGTCCACCACCAGAACCTTCACCGGTCGAGACGAGCCGAACGAAGTCTGCGCCACACTCTGGGACAATCCGGTCCTCACTCTCCGACCACGAAGACCTGAAAACCCTGGGTGCGAAGGCTCCTAGCTTGACGCTCGGCCTCCTCCGGATCTTCAAAGACAGGGCCTTTCACCCTATAGAGCGTCCCGCCGGAGCGCGACTCCATCCGCTCGATCTTCACCGAGTGGCCCGCGGCCGACAGCTGATCCTTAAGGCGCGTGGCGTTCCCCTCATCCGAGAAAGCGCCGAACTGGAGGAGGTAGGATCCGGGGGGCACCAGCGATGCGGCCTCCGGCGCTGCTACGATCACAGTGCTCTCGACCTCCCCCTCTTCCGTCTCCGCCTCCGGCGTCAACTCGGCCGCCGGCTGCCTGACGGCCGCGCTCTGAGCCAGACCGGGGCCGGCCGAACGGCGCAGCAGCTCCATCTCTTTCTCGAGCTCGGGATCGACCTGAACCCAAGGTCTGGCCCGGGGTTCAGGCATACTGCGAAACTCCACCTGATCTTCGGCTTCCCCGAAAACCTCTTGAGCGATCAGCGCGCGCCCGAACCAGCTTCCGCCAGCCAAAGAGAACCAGATCACCAAAACGGCGATCAGAATATAGCGCGCGTACAGCGGCAGGCTTGGTCCTTCGATCATCTTCAGCATAGCGGCCTCTCGATCAGGCGGTTACCCTATACAACTGCGGTCCAAACCCTTCCCCTCCAGCGCGAAAGCGCGGCGGAAGACTAGTACCGAGGAGCCCGTCGGATCCAAAGATGCTTTGGCGGCACCCATGGAGCTCCTCCCAGGAGAAGGAACGGGACCCCCCACTTTCAAGAAGCCCAGAGCCACCACCCCACACGCCAGCAGAAACCGATCACCAGTAGCGCCCCCAGCGCCCAACTCAGACGCTGAAACCTTTCGGGCGCCAAGACCCCCAAAAGCGTGAGGAGTCCGACCGAGGCAAAAAGAGCAAGTAGGCCGTTCTTAAACCAGTACACGCGGTGCGCTTAGCGGACGGCCGAGGATTTCCTACACAGCGACCGAAGCGGATCTGCTATGACCAACCTAAGCTCCTCACCCAGCGCAGGCAACGGACACCCTCCCACTAAAGGCGGCATAAGAGTCGGCATCGAGGTCGCCGCAGACCGGGTGGTCTGCAGCTGGGACACCCCACTCACCGAACGGGTAAACCCCCTCGACGAAGAGGTCCTGCTACGGATCTTCCAGGACGAGGAGCTGGTTCGAGAGTTTCGGGTCGAACAGCTCTGCCAGCGAGAGTTCCCTCTGCCCGCTGGGAGCTACCGCCTACAGCTGGGTCGCTTCTTCAAGCCCGAAGTCGTGCTGCGCTCCCCCCTGGAATCGTCGCCTTCGGTCACCTGGATTCAGGACTCCCCCGCCTCGCACCTGATCGTCTGGGGCGAGCTGGATTGGCCCCGGATCCAGCGTGAGATCGAGCGGGTCCATCGCCTAGACTGGGAGACCGAATGCGCCGTAGCGCTCCGCGTGGTCTGGCGCAGGGACGGCGACCTCAAGCAGCAGTGGATACCCGTTCCCAATCGCGACCACGCGA
>CAZDLH010000072.1:0-9097 GCA_964505925.1 uncultured Burkholderiales bacterium | reverse complement strand
CGACGGGCTCCCTTACCGGCTCGGGGAGCTACTGAAGCGCGAACTGCCGACGGAACTCCTCCTGCCCGGACGACGGCGGCCCACCCCCATCGAGTACCCTTGCGACGGCCCCCCTATCCTGGCTGCCAAGCTGCAAGACCTGATGGGCTGGACCCCTCCGCAGCTTCTCCGAGGGAAGCTCAAGCTGGTCTTCCATCTGCTGGCGCCGAACGGGCGCCCGGCTCAGATCACCGACGACCTACCGGGATTCTGGCGCGGTAGCTACGCCCAGGTGCGCCGAGAGCTGCGAGGCCGGTATCCCAAACACCGGTGGCCCGAACCCGCTGAACTCCAGAACCCGTAGCAGCTTTGTGCCTCCCGACTCCGGCGAACCTTGCCCCCCCCAGCGCTCGCACGCCGTTGTCGACGTACCCTTTGTTCGAAGAGTCTGAACGAAAGCTCTAAACGAAATAGATCGGAGCCCGATTCACCTACTGAGAGTAAAAAAAACTCTTTTTTCAGGCTGGTTTCATACCGAGGTGTGACAATGGCCTCGACATGAAGATCCTCCCCTCCCAGATACCGTATAGCCGTCCGTCTGAGCCCATCTCTAGAGCAGCGGAAGCCCCCAAGCTCGCGGGATCTACGGAGCGCGAACCGCAACAGGTCGAGGATCGATTCTCCCCTACTGAGCCTTCGCCCTCGACCGAGAGCCCCAAGAGACTCGGGAAGCATCGCTGGACCGCGATGGGTGCGCTCACCGGCCTAGCTGTCGGCAGTGCCGTGGGCGCTAGCCTCACCTCCGGCTCTCTGGGAGCAGCTATCGCCTGGGGCGCGGGGCTCGGCGCCGCAGCCGGCAAAGTCGCAGACCTCTACAGCGTACCGGAGACCCTCTACCACTTCACCAGCGAAGAGTCCGCCGCATCGATCACCGAGAGCGGCCGCCTGGATCCTCGCCCGGGGAACCACGGGGTGGGGGTCTACACCACGAGATATCTTAGTCGAAGCGTCGCAGCTCTCCAGAGAGCTACCTCCACCGATATGGTCTTCAGCATCGACAGCCGATCCCATGACGTAAAGCGGACGGTGATCCCCGGAACCTTCGTGCTCACCGAGCCGGTCTCCGTACAGACCCCGGAGGTGAAGCTGAACGAAGCCCCAGACTCTAAACTCGCCGACTGGCTCCACCGATTCGACTGGCGTGAAAAAGTCGATCTTTTCGGCTCTCGGAAGGAGGAGGCCGGCGTTCGACCCCCCGATCTTGACGAAAGTTCGGAAAGAGAGTAGGCTGGTCCAGCGACCCTATGGGATACGCCCGCCCCGCAGAGCGTGAGATGCGGAAGGTACTGCCCACCGGACGGGAAAGGTCAAAGCGGCAGAGGATGGGGCACACCCCTTCGTGACCGAGGATATCGCTGGCTTGTATGGCCCGATCTCCTGCGTCAGCAAGTGCTCCCCAGCGCTCCGGATGGAACAACCGGAGACGGCTCACCTACCGATTGTGGGCAGCTCCTGTAAAAGTGAGCCGCCCGAGGAACCCGTGAGGGAGAAAAGGTCGTCGAGGCAACTCGAAAGGTACGACGGAGACCGAAGCGAGCAAACGCTCGTTCGCGAACGTACCCGAAGACCGCCCAAGAGGTTGGAGTGAGGAGCTCGGAGTGGCGTCCGAGCGTTTCCCCTAGCATGCTACGGGGATAGGAGCGCCCTTCTTAGGAAGGCGCGATTCGCGGTGGACGAATGTCCTCTCCGCGGAAAAGAGGCGGTGCCCTTCACTGGGCCCGCCTCTCTTTTCTTCTGCCTCGACCTTTCCGAGCGGATGTCCGAAAGCTACGGATTCTGGCCGATGGGCAGAGCAGCGCGATGGCGCCGCGGTGCGACTTACGGCTAGTGAACCAGGAGCTCTTCGGGCATCCCCATCTTCAGGGCACAACAGTGGCAGACTCCATGAGATTCGGGGATATCCTCACCGATCACCCGCTCAGGGCCTCGGATCTCGGTTTCGCACCAAGCACAGATCAAACGAAAATCAGCAGCAGTCCAACTCATTGATTCATCACTCCTATAAAAAGAGAATAGCTCAAAGATGTTGCCTGATTATTGAAGAGGTGTTGCCGTTCCGTCGCCTCGCTCCTCGTCGGGGCCACCTCGAACAAAATCGGATTTTTCCTGCTCGGGTGAAGACCATTAAGGCGAGGGTTTCGCCTTACCCAGACGCAGATGTAACGGCATCTTGAGCACCACCGTTTCGGCCGCTGGCCAGACCGACTGGAGGCCGTCGGAGAGTTCGGCGAGCACCGGCCTCCCGAGGCGCTCCTGGTGGCGGACCACCGCCGACCAGGTCCCCACCCAACCCAGTAGCTGCTCGAAGCTCCAGTCCAGCTCGAGATAGAACTCCGGTGTTTCCAGTTCCCGGAACGGAAAAGGCAGCGTTAAATAGCGCTCCCGAACCCAGTGCATGCCCGGCGGCCAGTCTTCTGCGAGCCTGACCAAAGAGAGCTGTTGAAGCCAGGAGGTCAGCCCCGGGATCGAGGTATCAAGATAGGGCGAATAGGTCCAGAAGGCCACCACACCGCCGGTTTTGAGCACCCGGGCGACCTCGGCTAGGTAAGGCTCCAAGTCGAACCAGTGAACGGCAGCACCGGCCGTCACCAGGTCGACCGATCCGTCCGGTAGACCCGAGCATTCAGCCCGAGTCTGTCGGTACTCCACCCGCGGGTGGAGACGTGCGTGAGCCAGCTGGTTGCGACTAGGCTCGGTAGCCACCACCCTCTCGAAGCGCTCCCCGAGGGTGCAAGCGACCTGCCCGCTACCCGTTCCGCAGTCCAAAGCGAGCTCTCGCTGTGCGCAGTAGCCCACGATATGGTCGTAGAGCTGTTCAGGATAGCTAGGGCGAAAACGGGCGTAGGCGGACGCTTGGGTCGAGAAGTGGTCTCCGAACGGCTGGGAAGTCAACGTCTCTTTTTTCCCCGGCGTCTCTAAGAACGGGTTCCCACTGGGTCGGCCGCCGCCTTTAGCGCTAGCGCTCTATCTAGAGCAGCCTCGGGCTCTACCACCCCGGCCCCCTGACTATTGGCATCGGCACCGTCGAGCGGTTGAGCTGTGTCCATGAAGATCTCTTTGATCTGGTCGGGCGTCAACTCCCGATTCGCCGACATCAAGCAGGCGATGACCCCCGCCATGATGGGAGTGGCCATCGAGGTCCCGGAGATAGTGATGTAGCTCTGACCCACGTGGGGAACCCCGGCCCGATCCAGCGCTGAGCCGGGAGAGTTCGCAGCCGTGATCGCGACCCCCGGAGCGAGGATGTCCGGCTTGGTCAGCCCGTCGTGGCTCGTGGGGCCCCGGCTCGAAAAGAAGGCAACCCGATCGTCGGACCGCGCGACCGTCCCCCGATCGTCGAGCGCCCCAACCGTGAAGGCGTTGGGATGGTTGCCCGGGGTCCCGATGGTCGACGGCTTGGGCCCGGAGTTACCGCCGGCTACCGCGGCCACCATACCCGCTTCGACGGCTTTGCCGACCGATAGGGCCACCGGGTCCTGAAGATAGGAGGCGAAGACCGGCCCCCCCAGCGACATGTTGATGATGTCGATGTTGAGCTTCTCCCGATTCTCGACGGTCCACTGCACGCCTTTGATGATGTCGGAGAGCCGCCCAGAGCCGTGTCTGTCGAGCACGGTAACCCCCACGAGATGAGCCTCGGGAGCCGTTCCCGTGTACTTGCCGTTCGACATCGTTCCGTCCCCTAAGGCGCAGCCCGCTACGTGGGTGCCGTGGCCCTGGGGGTCGTACGGCTCGGTCTGGCCCGCTACCCAATCTTTAAAACCGACGATCCGGTCTCGGTAGTCGGGGTGAGCATAGATACCGGTATCGAGAACCGCGATGGTCACCCCCTGACCGCGAAACCCTCTCTCCCACAGCTTCTCCACCCCTAGCGTCGCCACCGCGTTGTCCCCCAGCGGCCGGTCGCCCAGCTCGTCGGCCAACTCTCCAGGCCGGCTGAGCTCCACAGGGTCGCTTTTCGTGACCTTCTCGTCGAAGGTGATGGAAACGCCTTCGGGCGCCTGCTCGGTCAGTCTAGCGAAGGCCTCGGGGGTCACCTGAGCAGCGAAGCCGTCGATCAGCTCCAGGCGCTCGACCCGGTCGGTACCGGTCAGGGAGATGAAGTCTAGCTGAGCTTTCAGTTCGTCGCCATCCTCAGCCCGGACGATCAGCGGGATCAGGCCCTCTTCGGTCTTCACCTCTTCGGCCAAGGCCTTGAGATCGGCTCCGGGGTTCGCCTGCTGAAGCGACTGCGAGATCTGGAATGCGTTGCTGCGGATCATCATCTTGGCCCCTCCTCGGTAGACTCTCTTACGCCTTCGCCCGGTTCATATCGAGGCTGCCTGTGGAGCCGAGGTCCACGAGAAGACGAGCCACCGGCGAGACGTAGTAGTGCTGGTTGCGAGCGTCGGCTAGCCGGCTGAGCCTCTCCTCGGGGCTCGAAGCGATAGCCTCCTGTTTCGCTGCGACCATTCGACTCCGGGTAGAAAGAGCGCCGTGCGCCATCTTGACGAACGGAGTCCCCACCGCCACGATGGCGGCGGGGCGCTTCAAGAAGGCGGCGTCCTCTACCATGTGGCCCACCGCAGCGACGGTCACACCGAGACCGGAGACCGTATCGAGGGCTCCGTCCACCACCGCCTGCCTCTTGTTCACTAGCCCCTTGTCTAAGGCCGCGCCCACCACCTGTCGACCGCCGAGGAACGCGTCCCGGGCCCCACCGACCACCGAAAGCGGGGTGCCGACGCTCGGCGGGATGCCGAAGTATCGGCCCGGGTCTTTGCCCCGGGCGTGCGACCAAGCCTGCCAGCTCCCGATCCTCGAGGTGAAAGCTAAAGCCATCTTGCCGACCGACTTGAGAGCCCCGAGCGTCTTCTCCGTGCGCACGATCCCCGCATTCCCCAGCCCTAACTTCCGCAGTCGGGCGGGGAACGCTTCCTCTTCGGCGATCCCATTGAGCAGTGAGCCCCATTCGGTCTGCTGCGCCACCGAGTGGTCGCTGTAGCCGTGCAGCGGGTCGAACCCCCGGGGCGCTTTCCAACCGCTGTGGAGATCGTAACCGGCATCCAGCGGAAGATAAGCGCTCAACCCGTGGCTATTCTTGAACTCCTCACCGTGATGAGTCTCATCGATCAGGCTCGCTTTGGTGGCCGCTAAAACGGCGTTGGCGGCCGCCCGCACCTCTTCTCCTAGACGGGCGTCGGACGCCAGATTCTTAGCGAAGTGGCCCAGGTCTCGATAGTCTCCGTAGAAGTCGCTGAGCTTTTCGTTGGTGGCGTAGTTCTGGGTCTCACCGATGGTTTGGCGAACGGCTTCCCGGGCCGAGGGGTTCCCCTCGAGCTCCCCGGACAGCGCCTCTGCCAAGGTCCCGTAGGCCTCTTTCACCCCATCGATCTTCTTGAGGTCTACAGCCGAAAGGGTGGGGTTAACCATGGCGGCCATCGGTCCTGGCTGGGCCATCGTTTCGAAAACGAACCACTTCGCTAGCTCCTCGGGGGTCACACTCCCCTTCTCGGCCAGCTCGAACTTCAGATTCTTCATCACCATATCGAACTGGATGGAACCGAGTTTCACCGCGGCTTGGGAACCGACCATCACATCGGCCACGTCCTTGAGTTGGTGAGCGACCTCTAGGCCGGCCATATAGGAGCCGTCGAAGGCGACCAGATCGACCTTTCTCCCGGTAGCGATAGTGGCCTCTCGAAAAGCCTGTTCGATCCCCGGTGCAGTCAGGCGATGTCCGCTCTCTTCGTCGATAGCTGCCCCGGCGATCCCGCCGGCTTCACCGTAGATCACCACCGCATAGTTCTTGGCCGGGTACTCTTTCATACCCCACTGCAGAAACTCCGAAAGAGAGGCGGAGCTCCCCATATCCGCCTTGCCGAGGTCCTCGAGGACCGGCGAGACGATGCCGTCGGTGTACGGCGGCAAGAACCACTTCACGATCTCTTTTTGGAGCGGCGGGGGATCGGGATTGCGCTCGACGTGGTAGCGTCGGACGCCCGACCAGTCTTTGGTGACCTTATCGTAGATGCGCTCTTTGCGGCCCAGCTGAGCCACGATATCCATCCTGTCGTCGCTGCCTGCGACCTCGAGCTCCCGGAGCACCGACGGAGCCAGCCGATCGGCCCCGTTCGCCTTTCCGTTGGCCCAGACCAGGACGGTCCACTCCTTCTCCGGCTGCTCTTCCCCGACCGAGAGGCTATCCATGGGCGAGGGCGCGACTGCCTCACCCTCCGTCGCGGGTGCGACCCTCTGGGCTTCCGCACGGTAGGCGGCTTTCGTGGGAAGGCTAGTCAGAATGTTCACGCTCAGAATCCTCCGGGATCTCTCATCACTAATATAGATCCCCGGCGGTAAAGCGTTGTGAACACGTCGTTAAACCGACACCGAACCTAGGAGAGATCGACTATTCGACCGCCTCCCCTTTGCCGAGAGCGGAACTAAGTGGAGCTCGGGGGTTTCTCCAGGTCGATCCCCAGCCGCTTTGCTCCGGCTTGCTTCATACGCTGTAGTGCGCTGGTCGCCAGCCCTTCCACGCTCTCTAGAGCGCTATCTTGAAGCTGTCCAGCCCGGGTACGTAGACGCTCCTGGGCTGCCTTCATCTCCGACTGGGCTCGACCCCGGAGCGCGCGCAGATCCCTTTCTTCTTGGAGGGCGCGCTGAGCCGCCGCTCTGAGCTCGGCGGCCTCCTGCTTGGCCATCTGACCTAACTCCGAGCGCGTGCTCTTCAGGAGGTCTCTGGAGCCCCTCATCGCTTCCCTACCTAGATCCTGAGCCTCTCCTTGAAGACCACCGGTCAGAATCTCAAAATCGTTTTTGATGTCCGGCACCCAGCCTTTACTGGGAGGGGCCTGCCCTTCGACGGGCCCACTCTCAGTGCCCGCGGTGATACCGGAGTACTCCGCGGGCCTCTCGGCCCGGGCACCGAGACCCACCTCGACCCCCAGGGTATCGGCCAGCGAGGTGGCTCGGGGGTCCCCCTGGTGGGAGCGGAACTGCTCCACCACCGTCCCAGCACTCGAACCGGTCGCGACCGCCGAGGCCATGCCTTGCTGATAGGCGTCTAGACTGGAGCTACCGTACCGCTGGAGGAACTGGTCCATCGCGGTATCAGCCCGCTGCTGCATAGCTGCGAAGGCTTGGTCGGAACGGAGACGGAAAGCGTTCAGATTCTCGTCGGTGAAGCGATCGGTGAAGTCCTGCATAAAAACCACTTCGAAGCGCCTCGCTTTTTCCCTATACTGGTGTCCCAACTCAGCTGATCATCCTCGGCTGAGAAATGAGCAACACCCACCCGGATGGCCTATGTTCACCACCTTTTAACATCTGCCGCCGAGCATTCCACCTTACGACCTCATGTTTCTCGTAAGCTTTTCTCAAGAGTACGCATCGAGGAGAGCCCAATGTTCATCGCCCCTAATAACATCGCACCGAATCGCCTCTTCGGGCCCCCCGCCCAGATCGGCCAGAGCGCGTCGAGCGCCGCCTTCATGTTAGGTATGATGCAGGGGATGCTGCAGCTCATGAGCATGGTCATGGCGCTGTCTTCCGGCGGTAACGCGTTCAGCGGGGGACCCGCAGCTTTCGGGGGCGGCTCCGGAGGGGCGTTCGGCGGAGCGGGGCCTTCACCGGCCTCCTTTCTCGGGACGAGCCCGGGCGCTTCGGCCCCGGCAGGAGCCAGCAACGGGGCTAGTGGACCAGCCGAAGTCGGGGGCTCCTCCGCCGGGGGCGGCTGGATTAAACCGGTGGACAACTACCGCGTCTCGTCCCGCTTCGGTCCTCGCAGATCCCCCACCGCTGGAGCCAGCACGAACCACCGCGGGATCGATCTTGCCGCACCGCTCAACACCCCGGTCAGAGCTGCCAAAGCGGGAGTGATCAGCGTCTCAAAAAATCAGGCGTCCGGCTACGGCCAGTGGCTCGAGATCCGTCACGAGGATGGCACTCGCTCCAGGTATGCACACCTCAACTCCAGAGATGTCCAGGTCGGAGCGCGGGTCCAGGCCGGCCAGGTGATCGGCAAGATGGGTAGCACCGGCACCTCGACCGGTTCCCACCTCCACTTCGAGATCCTAAACAGCCAAGGTCAGCAGATAAACCCCGAGAGCGCGATGCGCCTGTAGTGCGCTAGAACTTCCAGGTCCGACGTTCAGACAAGATCTGCGTCATCGCCTCGGCGGTGCACGGCACTTGAAAGTAGAATCCTTGGAGAAACTCGCAGCCCAGCTTGGTCATGTGTCTGGCTTGGGCGGAGGTCTCCACCCCTTCGGCCAGCGGCTTTAGACCCAAGGATTGGGCTAAGCGGACCGCCGCCTCACAGATGCTGGCCTTCGCTTTATCGGTTTGAGCACCGGCCACGAGACTCGGATCGATCTTTAGAAAAGCTACGTTCTCGAGATCGAGCCGCGAGAGCGACGAGTAGCCGATTCCGAAGTCGTCGATAGCGATGCGGACACCGGCCCGACCGAGGTTGGCAGTGACCCGCTCGATCAGATCCACCTGGTCGGCGTTGGTCCCTTCCGCGATCTCTACGAAGAGCAGCCCAGTGTTGAGCCCGAACTCTTCGACCGAGCTCACGATGGTCTCGGTGAGATCGGCCTGCAGCATCTGCCGAGTCGAGACGTTGACCGAGGCAAAAAGGTTGAACCCCTGGCTCAGCCACTGCCGAAGCTGCCAACAGGTCTGGCGGCAGACCCACTGACCGAGCGCCACGATGAGTCCGGACTCCTCGGCCGCCTCCAGAAAAGCCGACGGCGGTAACATCCCTTCCACCCGGTGATTCCAGCGCAGCAGAGCCTCGACCCCGACCACCGAACCGCGGCCCTTCTTCACTTCGAGAATAGGCTGGTAGAGCAAGACGAACTCGTTCTTTTCCATGGCCAAGCGCAGCTGGGAGTCCATCGCCAGACGGCGCTCCTGCTTTCGGTGCAGCTCCGCGTTGTAGAAGATGCACCGACCTCGACCGCTCTCCTTGGCCTGATACATAGCGCTGTCGGCGTGCTCGAGCATCTCTTGAGCGGTGCTCGCATCGTTGGGACAGATCGAAACTCCGATACTCGCTCGGACAAAAAACTTC
>CAZDLH010000071.1:0-9144 GCA_964505925.1 uncultured Burkholderiales bacterium | reverse complement strand
CCGAAGCAGGACTGCCCGGAACGATCCTTAGGCGGTAGTCGAGCGAACGGTCCACAACCTCTTGGTCCGGCGAGAACTGTACCAGAACTCGAAACAGTTGGCTCGCTCCGACTTGAAGCTGGAGGTTGCCGCTCTGACCGGCAGGAGCGATGGTAAACAGGGTCGGGATTGAGAACTCGAAGCCTTCGTTGTCGAAGGTCTCGACTATAGTCCCGATAACGGTGCTGTCAGGAGGAGCCAAGCCTCGTCTGGTCTGGGCATAGCTCTCGGAATCTACATCAGGCGGGCCAGGATCGTAGATCGCATCTCGAAACGTAGTTCCCTCCTGGAATCCGGACATAGAACTTGCGCCGAACTGATTGAATATCATCTCGTACTGACCAGGAGTGTACTCGTCGGGGTTCGCAGGGTCACTCCCGCTCCACTCCGGCGCATCTGTGAGATACGGACGTCCGGCCACTCCCAAAAGCGGTGTCGGGAAGAGCTCGATAGCACCAATATCGATGGGAAAATCTCGAGCGAGCGCCGAGTAACCGAGCTCTGTAGGTACCTTGTAGATGAGTTGCGGGTCAGTCCCCAAGTCGTAATCAGAGGAGAAGAGTACATTCGCATCGGCAAGCCGAAAGTTGTTCTGCGGAAGAACAATCTCGCCTATCGGAGCTGGGTCGACCTCGTTAGCACCATCGACCCCCTCGGTACCAGCGAAGTTAGCCCGGACCTCAATCTCTCGAGGGTTGCCAACCGCCACACGGTTATCCTCAGGGTGGTGGCGAAAGCCCATACTGGTGATAGTTACGGTCCGGGGGTCGGTGATGGTGATCGAGATGTCGTTACGATTCAGCTCGCCGGGAGTTTCCGTGAGATGATCAGCGACATGAATCTCGAAATTGTCGGTAGCGTTGGGTGCACGTAGTGCGACGGTGTTAAGGTCCGGATCCGGATTTTCGTAAGCGCCTTCAAGCCCTGCAATTTCGACAAAGTTCTTGCTGGCTACCGGACCTCTTCTCCAATCCGCCACAACCGCTCGAAACGTCTCGCGGGTGGCGACTTCTACTACATCGGTGCGGGTAGCAGCAGGATTCATCGCTCGAGGGTACATTCCGACCAAGTCGTCGACGACCTGGTCCGCGGTATCTTCAGTCCCAGAAACGCTGGGGTAAGTATCGTAGTAGCGACCTGCTACCGAAGTCGGAACATACGTGTCGTCGAAGAGCTGGAGTGCGTCTGGATTAATTCCGCCGGTTCCCAGCTTCACGACTTCGTATTCGTCTGCGTCCAGCAAGCGCTGGGAACCGTTGGAGAAGGTCCCCAAGACCTCGAACACGCCCACGTATCCACGGGGCAAGTTCAACTGGTTCTGGTTTCCGATAGGGTTACCAGCGTAGAGAAACTCGGCGGAAACCAAGAGCACTTGGGTAACGTTAATCTGGATCGCACCAGTGCTAGCATCTGCTCCGCCCTGTCCGGTACCGGGCATTCGGAAGTCGATGGTTGCAACACCGGGCTCGATGGCCACTACCCGATTACGGTTGACAGCGATGGCGTTGGTGTCTCCGCCAGGGACGATCTGAAGAACCTGAAAGTCCGTCACGTCGAAGGTCTGGCCGTCACTTAGGGTGGCGGTGATGGTGAACTCGAGAGCCGCACCAGGCGATAGGTCGGTGGCTGGGGGGCCAGCCGGGTCGGACTTGAGCACCTCCACGAACACTTCACCCACGGTGATGGCCGCGGTCTCGTTGAGGGTAACGTCGCCCACAGTGGCCTTAACGTTCACGTTCCCGGTGCCGGCCGTGCCGGTAGCCGAAGTGACGACCAGGCCGCTTCCATCCACAGAAAAGAGCGTAGAGTTCTCGCTGAAGTTCAAAACGTCGTCAGCGAGCTCTAAGGTCTGCCCGTTGGTGAAAGACCCAAAGACGGTCAGGTCCTGCTCAAAGCCGCCGAAAGGGAGGCTAACGCTGGCGGGCTCCACCGTAATCTGGGTGAGCTCGGCTGCGGTCACGGAGACCTGGACCTGAGCGGTGCGTCCCGTGTAGGTGAAGGTGACCACGCCGGTGACGGGAGCGGTCACTTCGTTACCGATCACGATCTGGGCGTTGTCGTTGACGGTCACGCCGTCGATGGTTGAAGTCCAAGTGATACCTTGGGAAAGGGTCACAGGGCGGGTGATGCCGTCTTCGAAGACGGCTTCAAAGCTGAGGCTCTCAGACAGCGTTCCCACAGGAAGCTCGACCGAGTGAGGAGTAACGGTGAGCTCCTCGGCGATGGGAGCCGTTCCGCCGCCTACAGCGACCACCACAGGGATCGCAGTCTGCACGCCGCGGAAGGTGGCGGTGATGGCGGTGCTACCGGGCAGAGCCGAAACGACCAGGCCCCCGTCTTGGACGGTCACCACAGTGGCGTCGTTGGTGGCGAACTCGACCTCACCCATCAAGGTTTCGTTGAGTCGGACCATATCGCCGTTGGAGAACTCAGCGAACAGCTGAAGCTGCAGTGAGGAGTTCACATCCAACGACAGGGCCAGCGGACTCGCCCGTAGGCCGGTGAGGTTCACGGCCTGGCCTACGCCGGAGCCGATGTTGACCAGGATGTTCTGGCCGTGCTCTACGACGTGGTTGGCGGTGAACTCGTAGGTGGGAAATCCGTCGCCGTCTAGGGCGGTGACGATCGAGGAGCGCACGGTGACGGGCACACCGGTGATGGTGACCTCGTCGGCGTACGGACGGGTTTCGGTCTTCACTTTGGTGCCGGTTCCGTCTTGTCCAGTATAGAAATCGAATCGCAGGTTCTGCGTGGTGGCAGGCACCTCGATCCGGGCATTGGGCGCTTTAACGAAGCTGTAGGTGATGCTGCCGCTGCCGGTGGGGGTCCCATCGACAGGCGGTGGCGCTACGAACGAGCCTCGATCTGAACTGGTTCCGCCGCCGCAGCCGACCACCACTAGGGCGGCCAGCAGGGCGAGCAAGAAGCCGCCGAACGGCTTCGAGAAACGGTTCAAGGAGCGCGGATCGAAAAATTGCTGAAGTCTCAAAATCCTTCTCCTCCAAAAACTATGGACGCAAGCTAAAGTACGTCTCTACTAAGGCCGGTAAAGATTAGGCAGGATCTTTGGAGTTCCTGCCCCTCTTTAAGAGCTTGCCCGATCCGCTAAAGTCGGTTTCAAGCCCTAACTTTTTTTTCTATCGACAAGGCATAAGGTGAACGGAGAGCCCCGGCCCGGGGGGCCGAGGCTCTCGGAAGCTAAGACAGGCTCACCGAAGACTAGGGCTCTTCGCCGTTCTCGCCTTCGTCGCCGTTCTCGCCTTCGTCACCGTTCTCGCCTTCGTCACCGTTCTCGCCTTCGTCGCCGTTCTCACCCTCTTCACCGTTCTCGCCTTCCTCGCCGTTATCCGGGAGGTTGGAGATAGGGGTGCCGACGATCACCGGCAGCGATAGCGACTGACCGCCGTACTGACCCAGTAGGCTGGTCTCGCCCTGGGACAGTCCGCGGAGCTGGCCGTACTCGCCGACCTCTAGGACGCCGGTGCCGCTCGGGTCGTTCGGGTCCACCAAGTAGGTGGCCTGATTGCCCAGGACCACGACCTCGCCGTTCGAGAAGGAAGCCAGCATGTAGACCTGGCCGGTACCGCCCACGGGCAGTTCGACTCGGTCGATGGCGTTGTTCTCGTTCACCGCGGCCGCCGAGACGAACAGCAAGTTGTCGAGCAGTACGGGAACGCCGTTGCTGGCAGCCGGGACCGTGACGGTCTGGTCGGCTCTCACCTCGATGGCTTGGCTAAAGGTGGCGGTGGGGATCCCACCGGCGGCGAGCGCGGTGATCTCCACCGATCTCATGCTCGTGGGGATCTCCTCTAGAGTCACGCTGGGGGCGTAAGCCACGGTGCGGGTCAAGGCCGGCACGACGCCGGGCACTTCGCTCTGGAAGAACTCGAAGCGCAGGCGCTCGGTCTCTTCACCCACCTGGAACGCTTGGGCGGTGACGGTCTCAAAGTTGAAGACCAGCGTACCGGTCTGGTTTTCGTGGTCGGGCTCAGGCGGGAAGAAGTCGTCCGCGCTCGAGCCGCAGCCAAGGATGCCCACGGAGAACACCGTGAGCAAGAGAAGGGTCAGCTGGGACCGTAATCTCATATCTACCTCCGAAAATGTTTTAGGTCGTAGACCCGCGATGGCGGGTCGGTCCGGCCCTTCAGGATCTCTCCTGAAGAGCCGAACGAAGTGGCTAGGACTAGGTTTCCGGGTCTACCGGCTCAACCACGAGCTTTCGCATAATGCTGAGCCCGTAGGGGTTCTCGACCTCCACCCGGGATTCGGCCCGGAGCGTACCTTGGGTCTCTACCCGCAGCCCCTGGACATCGCCGGTGAAGGCTCGACCCATGCTGCGGTCCACGTAGACCACCCGGCCGAAAGAGTCCACCATCGGGGTCGAGCTGGTGGGGTTCACATCGTTCGTGGTCTCATCGAGGTTCGCGAACTGCGGCGGCTCGTTATAGGGGAAGCCGTTGCCTACCGTCACATAGCTCTGGAAGGCTTCGTGATCGTGCTCGCTGGCCGCGAAGACGAACTGTCCGGTGGTGTCCACCTCCAGATTGGTCAGGTTGCGAGACCCGCCCAGTAGGCGAGTGCTCCCGATCTGCTCTAGAAGACCGGTGCCCGGGTCGATGCTCAGACTGACCATCGTTCCGTTATAGAGCCCCAGGTACAGGTGGTCTGCGTTCGGGCTGGTCACCACGTCGCCGCCGGGCTCACCCAGCGTCCAAGCGATGGGACCGAGGCCGGCGGTGACCTCGATCTGCTCGAGGCCGCTGCCGCTTAGGCGGTAGCCGGCCAGCGCACCGGACTCACGCCCCAGCACGTACAGGTAGCGGCCGTCGCGGTCGATGGCCATACCCCGGGGATCGCTCGGGGTAGCCACCGAGGTCAGTTCGGTCAGCTCACCGCTACCGGAGTCGCGGGAGTAGGCCACCACGCGGCCGTTGGCGTTATCCAAGGCTAGCAACTGGCTCGAACCCACGAACATAAGCTGCGCAGCGTTGTTGATCTCGCCGCCGCCCGACGAAGAGAACAGCATATCTCCGGCCGCATCCAAGCGACCGGTCAAGCGGTCCAGCGAGTAGCCGATAATGAAGCTTGACGTGCCGCCTCCTAAATCGCGCTGCCCCACCGAAACGTAGAAGTGTCGGCCGTCCGGGCTCCAGGCCCCCGACATAAAATCTCCTTGATCGTTGTGGTAGAGAGCGATCGACTGAGTCTCGGCCGTGGGAACCAGCTCGAAGGTCGGAGGGAACTGCTCGGTCAGCGGCTCCGCCATCCGGACCTCGAAGATCTGCTGGGTCGAACTGACCACCGGGTCGTCGCCGTAGCCCCGGTTGTGGGCCCGGCTCAGACCGATGGCGTACTCGCCCCGGGGGTCGAAGTGAACCTCGTGGAACCCGGCAGTATCATCGGCCACCGTGGGGGTGGTCGGACCGTCTTGCCCAGGCCCGGTCAGCTGCCAGCGGAACGGCGAGCCCTCTTGCACCAGAATCTCGTACAGCTGGGCAGGGTCGACATTGTCGCCGTCTCCCGGACTGGCCACCAGGTTTAGCCCATCCGGGCCCGACTGGCCAGGTCCGAACGTCGGAGCGAAAGCCGTGAGCCCTCTTTGTCCCACCAAGAGATACTGGCGGAGCGCGCGCTGCTCGCGCACCTCCGGCGGCTCTTCCGTGGAGGGACCGGGGCCGGCGATCGGACCGCCCCCACTTCCGCTACTACCACAACCGATGGTCGAAAGACCCAACGCCGTGGCTACCATCAGATTCAATAGAAATCTGCTTTTCCTCATAACACCTCCGTGAATCGAGCCTTCCTTCTCCCGAAGGACATCGGAGCGACCCGTTCGCCTCCCTACGGGGCATAGACCCCCTATGGGCAAATATCACCGGGGCTTCGCAAAACCGATCCAGAATCCTCTACTAGAGCGAAAGGGCTCTCGGACACTGGGGTGGCAGGAACGCTACTGCTGTAAGGGTACGGAGAGCGGAATGGTGCCTTCGAGTTCGAGCGATCTCGGGACCGCGCTGCCGGGCATGCGAAAGAGCAGTTCGCCCTCTCGCTGCTGCCCCGGGGCCAGCGTCCCCTCGGGCAGAAAGCTGCGGGTGCGCACCGGCTCTATGCGGGAGCCGTCCTGGCAGCGTAGAGCGAACGAGCCCAGATTCGACTGGGGCACCACGCTGAGGTTCACCTGCTCGAGCTTTACCGACAGCAGTGTCTCGCCGGCGGACTCGGCCAGCCGCGCACTCTGAACGGCCACTTCGAACACGTTGTTCTTTCCGCTGGAGGGCTTCAGCTGGGTGGGGGCCGCCGCCGCCACCCGCTGGTTCGCAGGCTCGACTTGGGAGGGCTGGGCGTACGGCAACGGTTGTAGAGCCTGGGACGAATTGTCCACCAACCCCTTGGGGGGGCCGCCGATGCCCACCCGCTGCTCGGCGGTGGGCGAGACCGGCTGCACCGTGGCGCTGACCTCGGCCGGCGGGATGCTCCCCGGGCGGGTCAGACGGTTCGGCAGCGGCTCGGCGGGGCGGTGGGGAGGGGCCGCTCCCGGGCGCAGATGAGCCGGGACCTGGGTATTCCCGGTGGGATCCAGGTCCAGAACGGGGGCGTCGTAGGTCACCTGGGGGGCCGACCAAGGGTGCGCCGGCGTGGCCACATCCATGTGCTGATAGAGGGCGTCGGCGTTCCCTTTTTTAATGGGATACTCATCTTCGTACTGCTCGAACTGAGGGCGCATGGAGCGCAGGATCTCTTTGCCCGGCAGGCGGTTCTGCTCGGTCACCTGAGGAGCGATGGGGACGTAAACGATGCCATCGACCACCAGCGTCTCGATGGCGGTTTCAGCCCCGTGGGCGTAGATCTTACCGGTGGAGTGATCGTAGGCGAAGTCGATGTTGCGGTGATGCCCGACCACCGAGGCCGGATACCAGAGCCGCCCGTGCTTTCTCACGATGGGAAGCTTCACTTCCTGACCGTCGATGGTGGGGGGCGGCCCGACCAGAACCGGCTGAGCCGCCGCCGGTTGGCTGAAAAACAGTAGGCCGGCCGCCATCAAGCCGAGGGGGGAAAAGCGCGATCTCTTTAGCCTCATACGATAGAGTTTATCGGATCTGGGCCCTAAAGTACAAGAGTCGGATTCGTCTAGAGCCGCAGCGACATCACGGCGCTAGTCGGAGTACCGTCCAGCCTTCGTTCTCCAGGCGGTAGACGAAACGGTCGTGAAGGCGGCTATCGCGACCCTGCCAGAACTCGAAGCGTTCGGGCACCAAGGTATAGCCGCCCCAGTTCGGCGGGCGCTCGATCGGCTCTTCGGCCGGGAAGCGCGCCTGGAGCTGAGCGAGGCGCTGCTCTAGCTCATCTCGACACTCCAGCGGGCGGCTCTGGGACGAAGCCCAAGCCCCGAGGCGGCTCTCCCGGGGGCGACTGTGGAAGTAGTCGCTCGACAGCGCCTGGTCGGTCCGCCGGACCCGCCCTCGAATGCGGACCTGGCGCCGCAGCGACTGCCACCAGAAGACCATGGCGGCCCGGGGGCAGGCCTCCAGCTGGCACCCCTTAGCGCTGTCGTAATTGGTGTAGAACTGGTACCCCCCCTCGTCGTCACCCTTGAGCAAGACGATGCGGGCGTCGGGGTAGCCGTCGAGGTCGGTAGTGGCCAAGCAGCAGGCGTTGGCCTCGGGGATCCCCCGGTCGACGGCCTCTTTCAGCCATTCGGCGAACTGCTCCCGAGGGTCCGAGGCCAGCTGCACTCGGTCCAGGGGGCGATCCCCGTACTCGATCCGTTCGGGAAGCTCGATATCGGTCATGGCAAGACTCCTCCTAGCTCACTGAGCGGTCGGTCCGGCGAGGGGTTCGCCCAGGGGGATCATCTCCCCGGGCGTCGAGCGGCAAACCTAGATACAGCCCTAGACAGACCCGATGATGAAACTCCGGGCTACGGGGTCGTCTCTCCGGGCTTCCGGGCGGCGAGCCACGCGTCGACGGCCTGGCGGATCTCGTCGAAGGCGCGCTGGTAGTCGGACAGGTCTCCGCCGTACGGGTCGGCGACCCCGCCCCGGTCGGGCAGATAGCGCCCCAGGTGGTCCACCGAGTCCGCGCCCGACGAGCGCCGCAGCTCCCGGTAGTGGGCCTCGGTCATGCCGATCACCGCGTCGTAGTC
Source organism: uncultured Burkholderiales bacterium (assembly GCA_964505925.1). GTDB lineage: Bacteria > Vulcanimicrobiota > Xenobia > Xenobiales > JADMJV01 > JAEXNA01. The sequence continues at coordinate 962 of CAZDLH010000071.1, read as the reverse complement.
GGCCAGCATCCAGGGCTCCAGCGGCCGGGACCGGTGCCCTTGGAGAGCGAGATCCGCCTGGGCCGCCACCTCCTGCCCGACGGCGCTCGCCGGCTGCCCGGCGCGGGCGGCCAGCCCTGCGCTGCCCACCGTCCAGTCCGGGCGCACAGCGCGCAGGTAAGCTTCGGCCAGAGGGGAGCGACAGGTGTTTCCGGTGCAGACGAAGAGGACCCGCATGAGCTGGCCTGTTCTCGAACTCACCCGTGGCTCCTACCTGAGCCTCAGTCAGAGGGATCGGGGGAGATCCGGCCCACCGTCGGGGGGACCTCTAGAGGGAGAAGACTCTAAGCGAAGAAGCGGCGCCTCGGGGTGTGAGGGGTACGCACCGAGCCGACGTCTACGAGCGGCCGGGCTTGCAGGAGGAACGAAGTGGCGAGTTTCGATCTGGCGGTCATCGGTGGCGGCCTCGGGGGGGTCTCGGCGGCCCTGGCGGCCCTTAGGGCAGGCCGGAAGGTTCTGCTCAGCGAGGAGTTCCGCTGGCTGGGCGGTCAGCTGACCAGTCAGGCCGTGCCCCCGGACGAGCACCCGTGGATCGAAAGGTTCGGCTGCACGGCGAGCTACCGGCGGCTGCGCAACGACATCCGGAACTACTACCGGCGCCACTACCCCCTGACCTCGGAGGCCCGACAGCGGCCCGAGCTAAACCCCGGCAACGGCTTCGTCTCCACCTTGTGCCATGAGCCGAAGGTGGGGCTGGCCGTGCTGGAGAGCTACCTGAACCCGTACCTGGCCTCCGGCCGACTGACCCTGGCCCGACGCTCGGTACCGGTGGCCGCCGAGCGCCGCGACGGCACCCTGCGCTCGGTCACCCTGCGCTGCCTGGACACCGGGGTCGAGCGGGAGGTCCGCGCGCCGTACTTCGTGGACGCCACCGAGATCGGCGATCTGCTACAGCTAGCGGGGGCTCCATTCCGTACCGGAGC
>CAZDLH010000070.1:0-9153 GCA_964505925.1 uncultured Burkholderiales bacterium | reverse complement strand
CCGGCTCTGCCACTACTTCTTGTCTTACAAGGATCTGCCGAGCCCCACGAAGGTTAAAAAAGTGGAGATAACGGCCGTCTACGGGCGTCACGAGGCCCTGAAGGTCCTCGAGTATGCCCGAGAAGACTACCGCGAGCGCTTCAATCGGCCCGAGAAGAGATTTCAGGAGCTGATCTCCGCCCTGACCCATATGGTCTAGGTCGGGTGGAGGCGGTCGGCCTAGGGGGTCTGCCCTAGGCCAACCACTCGGTGCTCTCCGAAGCCCAGTCTAGGATCTCCAGGGTGCGCTGGTAGAGAGATTCGGCCTCTTCCGGGGAGTCGCCAATACAGGTCACTCCGATCTTGCCGAATTCCGACAGAGCTCCGATCATGTGGAACACCACCCCGGTGTTGGATGAGCTGTTGTAGTGAAGCCCGGTATGAGTGACGATATCGATCAGATCTTCGGGTAGTAGCCCTTTATACCTTTCACTCTCGAGGTTGTCGGATGCGAAGTAGTATTTCGGTATCGAAGAGCCGCCCTCGAAGGTGCCGGTCTCCGGGTTGTACCGGCCCCCGGTCAGAAACTGTAAGGTGCGGAAGGGATGGGTCGTCCCCCCTTTGCGAAGATTGATCTCGACGGCGAACATGTCCCAGGCATCGCCGTTGGGGATAGCCAGAAAGTCGATGGACAAGCGACCTACTACGCCGGTCTTGGCTAGGACCTCTCCGATCTTGGCTCCCGCTTCGTGCAGGGCTGCCCGGTAGGTGGGCTTGGCTGGAAAGGAGCAGCCGATGAAGACCTGACCGTCGGGGCCGCCGAGCATCTGGTCGTGGGTAGAGATGATCTGGGATTCGCCCAGGGGGGTGATCCGCAGCTGGACGGAAGGGGACTCCTTGGGCTCCCCCTCTAGGAACTCTTCGACGATCCCTTCCATCTCGATGAACTTGCGTAGGAAGCTGTCCCAGGTCATCCCCGGCGCCTGGTAGCGAGCCTGCTTGGGGATCTCGACCTCCAGGATCTTTCGGGCCTCGGCCCGGTCGGTGATCCCCCGGAGGCAGTCCATCGGCATGATGGAGTTCCCCTCGCCCGAGAAGCCTTCGTTGATCTTGATGACCACGCGCTTTAGCTCCGGTCTGAGTTCCCAAAGGTCGAGGATACGCTCGAAGATCTCATCGGCGTTCTTCAGGTCCTCGTAGCCTTCGGGCATCGGAACTTCGGCTTCCCGAAACAGTTTTCTGGAGCCGCTCTTCGAGCCGTAGTGAAGATGTTTGGGGTCCGGGCCCAAGAGGGGGATGTCCAGAGCCACCGAGAGCTGTCGCTCTAAGGGGGTGACGTTGAAGACGGTGAGATGTCTATTCTTAGCGTCGCCGATAGCCTTTCGGATTCTGCGCAGTAGCGACGGGCGCTCCAGGATCTTTTGGGTCAGGCTCTTCTGGGAGGAGTCGTGGGTGGCGAACATCTCCAAGCGTCGTCGGGCGTGGGAGAACGGGATTCCGGGCAACAGCTGTAGATAGTAGTCTACGATGTGTGGGTGGATGGGCTCGGAGGTGACGAAGATCACCCGGGTCTTCGGTAAAGATAACAAGATCAAGAGAAAGAGCAGACGCTCCTCGTAGTGGCGCGCCCCTTTGAGCTTCTGGAGCTCGTCGAGGTCCAGGGTTAGAGAGGGTACCACCAGGACCGTCTGCTCCACGTGGCCATCCGCCATGAGGTTCTGCCACAAGGAGGGCAGCTGGGAGTAGAGCGCGCGGAACCTCTCCTCTTCTTCGGGAGAGCCGGGGGGTGGGGCGTCGAGGTCGGCCCAGGGCGGAACTTCTATGGGGTCCGGCCAGGTTCCGGTCACCCCCGGCTCTAGGCGGTTGCCGTTGGACGTGGTGGAGCCGTCGAGCCCCGAAACCGTAATGTTGTTCCGCCGAGTATCCAAGCCTAACCTCCTAAAGACGGGCTGTTCCCCCTTCGGGGAGCGGAGACCTTCCGCCGGGCGCAGCTAGCGCACCCCATAGGATCGAAAAAGCGCCCGGCGCTCACTGGGTGGGTCTCCCAGGGCGCCGGACGCCCGAGTCTCTCGGTCGTCTTCGGTGCGTTAGAAGAAGGTCGAGCCGTCCTTTTTCATCTGCTTTAGGCTCTCGGCCGGCTGAAAGCGCGGGCCGAACTCCGAGCGAAGCTCTTCGAACCGTCGCATGACGTTGTCCATCCCTAGCTGGTCCATCGCGAAGAACGGCCCACCCAAGAAGGGCGGGAACCCGAGCCCGAAGACGGCGCCCACGTCGCCGTCCCTCGGATTACGGAGGATCCCCTCTTCCAAGCACAGGGCGCACTCGTTGAGGAAAGCGAAAACGCAGCGGTCGGCGATATCTTCGGCGGACATCGGGGTGCGCTCGGGGCGGGGAAGCGCTTTGTAGACGCTTCGATCGGGAGTGCGCTGCTTGCCGTTGTAACGGTAGAAGCCTTTGCCGCTGGACTTGCCCTGGCGCCCTTCGAGCACCTTCTCCCAGCCGGCCGGCGCTTCGAATCGGTTGGGGAAGGCGGCGCTCATGATCCCCATCACTTTGGTGACCACGCCGATCCCGACCTCGTCCATCAAGCGCATCGGCCCGACGGGGAACCCGAAGTTCTCCAAGGCTTTGTCTATGCTCTCGATGGTGGCCCCGTCGTACAGGCAGCGCACGGCTTCGTTGCACAGAGCAGCCAAGATCCGAGAGGTGTAGAACCCCGCACCATCGCGCACCACGATGGTGTGCTTTTTCATCTTCTTGGCTAGAGCGACGGTGCTCGCGGTCACCCAGTCGGCGGTCTTGTCGGTCACGATGACCTCGACGAGCTGCATCTTCTCTACGGGGCTGAAGAAGTGCATCCCGACGACCTGCTCGGGGCGCGAGGAGGCTTCGGCGAGCTTGGAGATGGGGAGTGAGCTAGTGTTGCTCGCGAAGATCGTCCTATCGCTGGTGACCGCTTCGACCTCTTTTAGGACCTGTGATTTCAGCGAGACATCCTCGAAGACCGCTTCGAGCACGATACCGCATTGACTAAAGCCGCTGAAGTCCGTGGTGGCGGTGACCCGCGAGTGCCGGACCGAGCGATCGAACTCGCTGTAGTGTCGGCGCTGCACCTTCTTCTGGAGATACTTGTCCAGATATCGGTACATCTTCGAGAGGTTCTCTGAAGAGACGTCCTTTACTCTGGCCTTCACGCCGACGTCGGAGAGAACGGTGGCGATGCCCGAGCCCATCAGCCCCGCCCCGATCACAGCGGCTCGGTCGAAGTCGACCGTCTCCGGAACCATATCGGTGTCGAGGCCGCTATCGCTCTTGAGCTCCGTGGTGGTGTTGAACAGGTGGATGAGCGAGCTGGACTCCGCTGTGGCCGAGGCTTCACCGAACAGGCGGGCCTCTTCAGCTAAGCCCTCAGGCAGACTGGTTCGAAGCGCGGTGCGGACCACTTCTAGGGCCAGCATGGGGGCCGGGTAGTGGCCCCTCGTCTTCTCTTTGAGGTCGGCTTTGGCTTTGGTGTAGATGGCGCTTCGGACCCCATAGCTTTCGGCGATACGGGTGGTGAGCGCTTTGTGGCGGTTGTCTTGGATCTGCCACGCCTTGCCGTCGCCCTCGACCAGTTCGAGCGCCGCGGCGCGAGCTCGAGAAGGGAGCAGCTTTACCGGTACCACTTCGTCGACGAGACCGAGTTTGCGGGCTTTGTGCGGGCGTACCCTCTTGCCGGTGAGCACGAGCTCTAGAGCTTCGGCGAAGCCGACTAGTCTGGGCAGGCGCTGAGTTCCGCCGGCGCCCGGAATCAGGCCCAGTTGGACTTCCGGTAGGCCCAGTTGGGTACCGTTGGAGTCGCTGGCCAGGCGGTGGCTACAAGCGAGGGCCCACTCTAGGCCGCCGCCGAGGCAGACCCCGTCGATGGCGCAGACGGTAGGCACCTTCAAGTCGGCGAAGCGCTGTAGCACCGCTTGGGCTTGTGCGCTCATCTCGGTGCCTTCTTCAACGGTCCGGATGGTGGCTAGATGGCCGATGTCGGCTCCGGCTACGAAGCTCCCGGGCTTCCCGGAAAGGACCACTAGGGCCACGATCGCCTCGTTGGCGGTCACCTCGTCGGTGCGCTCGCTGAGTTCTCGAAAGACGTCCGGCGACAACACGTTCAGCTTGCTGCCGGGGCAGTCGATGGTTAGGGTGGCCACCCCTCGTTCGTCTACGGTTAGGGTGGTGGCCCGGGTTTGGGATGCGGTCTTACTCATGGTCTTAGATCCTTTCCAATAGGAGTGCAGTCCCCATGCCGCCAGCGGCGCACAGGGAGACTATGGCGCGGTTCGCCTCGCGGCGGTGAAGCTCGCGGGCCATGCTGTTGAGCATTCGGGAGCCGGTAGCGCCGAAGGGGTGGCCGAGGGCGATGGAGCCGCCGTTCACATTGAGTTTGCTGCGGTCGACCTTGCCGACCGCCTCGTCTCGGCCCAGGTAGGCTCGAGCGAACTCTTTCGACTCTAGGGCCTTGACCACCGAGAGAACCTGCGCCGCGAAGGCCTCGTGCAGGTCGATCAAGTCGATGTCGTCGAGGGTCAAGACGGCTTCGTCGAGGACCTCGGGGATGCACAAGGCAGGGCCGATAAGAAGTTGGTCTTGCGGGTCGAGAGCCCTGTTGGACCAGTGGGTGATGGCGGCTAGAGGGGTGAGGCCCAACTCCTGGGCCCGGGATTCGCTCATGATGAGACTGATGGCAGCCCCGTCGGTGAGCCCGCTGGAGTTTCCGGCGGTGATAGTGCCGTAGTTGCGGTCGAAGACCGGCCGGAGTTGGCTCAGCGCCTCCAGCGAGGCGTCCTCCCGAACGAATGAATCCTGCTCCACCGGACGAAACGAGGGGCGCGAATAGACGGTCATAATCTCTTCGCGGTCGAGGCCGGCCTGTCGGGCCGCCGCCGCATTTCGGTGGGACGCCAAGGCGAACTCGTCTTGTTCGTGGCGGGTCACGTCGTTGAGGACCGCCATGCTCTCGGCGTGCTCTCCCATCGTTTTCCCGGTGGACGACTCGGAGATCGATGGGGGCGTGGGTAGGAGGGAGTCGAAGGGGATACCAGCCAGGGCTTTCATCCGGGCCGGGATCGATCTGGCTTTCGATAGCGCCATCAGCGAATCGATCACCCCTTTGTTGTAGGGAACCGGTACGTTGGACATCGATTCTGCCCCACCGGCCAGAACGGCTTGGTACTGGCCTTGCAGTATGCCCTCGGCAGCGGCGATCACCGCCTGAGCGCTAGAGGCGCAAGCTCGGCTCACGGTGTGGCCAGGGATGCGCTTCGGCAGGTCGGTGGCCAGGACCATCTCCCGGGCTAGGTTCGGGGCCGAGACCGAAGGGAGGACGGTGCCCATGATCACCTCGTCGAAGATCTCCGGGTCGAGGTCTGTTCGGGCTAGAAACTCTGCGGTCAAGGCTCGGGAGAGCTCTAGAGAGTCCATCTCTTGAAAGTCTGTGTGCGCTTTGACGAAGGGCGTGCGCAGGCCGTCCACCAGGACGACCCGATCCTCCTTGGCGCTAGCCTTTTTCTTTTTTGCGGACTTACGGGAGGTCTTGTCGTTCGATCTACTCAATGTCGGGTCCCCTTTCGTAGCGGTTTGCGGATTTTAAGCCGTCGGTGGACTGCGGTCTTTCGAGTCTCGACGGGAGGTGATTTTGCAAGAAATCCGTACCGCGTTCCGAAGTTTTTCCCAACCGAAGCAGGTGACAAACGTTTTTCGCTGCAACTTAAGGGCGCGCCCCGGCGCAGTGAGCGTCGAGACGGTTCGAGCAGGGAATAAAAGGCTCGATATCCACTGCTCGGTCCCAGATGGACTGATGAGGGAACCACGGAGCGACCAAAGTTTTGCTTTTTGAGTTTTTATATATCGACGGGTCGAAGTCGGATCGAGGGAAACCCGAAGGGGCTAACCGCGCTCGGTTGCGTAGAGTCCGCAAGCTTTTGAATGCGGTCGAGTACCTGGGCAGCCCGGTGGAGAAGGGGGAGGAGACCGTCTTCCCTTACCGCGATCCCCCCACCGGTGTGGAAGCTCGCTTCGTGGCCTATCGGCCGGAGTACGCTGACGAGATCGGACTGGCTTTCGAGATGGACCTTCCCCGGCCCACCTACTTCGCCTACGAGGCGCTTCCGGTGTCGCTGTGCGTAGCCAGGGAGGAGAGGCTGGGCGTAGAGGTGCTCCGGCCGGGCGGTTCCGCGCACTACTCGGCGCCCTCTTTTGAGGAGCTCCTGTACGAATGGAGATCGGCGAACCTCCTCGCAATCGATGCTGACCGTAGTGAACTCTATCAGGGCTCTGCGCCCGTGCTGGAGGCGATGTGGGAGTATGCGTTGGTCCGCTCGGATCTCGAGCGACGCTACGGTCGGCAGAAAGTGCAGGTTCCGGAGCTCTATCCGGTGCTCCATCGTAGGACCCGGGAGATCGGGCGTATGGTGGACTGGGAGGGTCTCAATCCGATCGCTTTCGGTGAGGTCGACTGGATCCGGCTACTGGATCCGGGTGCTCCGCTCAAGGACGGCGGCATCTATCAAGCCGAAGAGCTGAACGCCGCCTGTAAGCCGCTGATCCGTTCGGTCCCTCAGCCGGTGTTTCACGCGCTCTTCGAAAAAGGCAGACATTCCGATGAGCTAGCCGAACGGATAGCCGGGCTGAAGAGGCTTACGATGCGAAGCTTTCAGCGGCTGGAAGTCGACCAGATCTACGATGACGAGGGTTGGCCTCAGTCCTTGTCCTAGGCTCCCCGCATCTGTGAGGTGTCTGCGGTGGGGTCTTTAGCGTCGGGCGAACCAAGCGGGATCGAGGTCGGGGATCAGGCAGTTCTCCAACTCCAAGCTTCTCAGCCGCTCGTCGGAGATCTCTCCTCCATCTTTCACCTTGCGGTACGCTTCGAGGAGTTCGTAGAGCCCTCGTAGGGACACGCAGAACTGCTCTTTCATCCGGTCGACGAAGTGACCGTTCGAGATGACGAACGGCAGATCGCTCGAGGTGGCGACCATGAACTGTCGGGCCGCTTGGGCTAGGAGGCGGTGCTGCAGTTCGTTATCGGCCCCCTCGGAGCAGGCGGCGGCTAGGGCCTCGGCGGCTTCGTGGGCGTGGCGATACATCCACGAAGTCATACCGTACATCCACTTCTCGAAGGTGCCCTCGTGTCCCCAACTCGAGACGTTACAGAACATGTCTTGGCTGGTGGGGTTGGCGGCCAGGTAAGCCGAGGGGGTGATCAGCTCGGTTCGGTTCTGATCGTAATGGAGCTTTTTGAACAGGTAGTACAGAAAGGTCGGGCCCTCGTACCAGTGATGTCCGAAAAGCTCGGCGTCGTACGGGGCGACGATGAGGGGCTTCTTCCACATAGTGTTGCGGAGGAATTCGAAGCGCGAGTTGCGGCAGTCTAGAAAGTGTCCGGCGTGCTGGGCCGCTTTATGATCGGCCCACTCGGGGTTGTACGGCTCTTTGTGGCCCCCACGGCGGTCGGTGATCCGGTTGTACTTGAACGGCCCGCCCCGAATGTGAAACTCGAGATAGTCTGGATCGCCGGGGTAGCCCTCATCGCCCGACCACACCTGCTTGCCGGTTTCGGGGTCGCGGGGAAAGATGGCTAAGCGGGAGCCTTTGGCGTATACGGGGGCGTTGACGCCGAACTCCGCGGGGGCGTCGCCCCGGGTGATGCAGTGCGTCTCGCTGAAGGTGTAGCGAAAGCCGGCCTCCTCTAAGAACGGTTCCACTCCTGGGGTGTAGGCGCACTCCGGCAGCCAGATCCCCTCGGAGGGCCGCCCGAAGAGCTTCTCGTGGGCGGAGGCGGCGGCGAAGCAGTGCCCCCGGATGGCCGACGGTTCGCTCATCCACAAGGGGAGCATGGGGTGGGTTCCGACGCAGGTACAGATTTCGAGTTTCCCCAGGTCTTGAAAGTGCCGGAAGCCCGCGAGCAGATCGCCTCGGTAGCTCAAAAAGATCTCGTGGCAGCGCTGGTATCTTCGCAGGTGCATCAGCGCGGCGGCGCGGTAGTGGGGCTCTTCGCGTCGGGTTCGCTCCACTTCGAGTTGGGCCAGCCGTATCAGGCGCTCCAGGAAGCTCAGGACATCGGAGGCGTGGCGCTGACTTTGCATCATGGCGGCCAGCGGGGGCGAGATGTCCATCGATAGACGAAAGTCGACCCCCTCCTCCACTAGGGAGGCGAAGGTGTCGAGCAGGGGGAGGTAGGTGTCGCAGACGGCTTCCGGATACCACTCTTGGGGGTAGCCGATGGGTCGCCACGCTTCGTCGCCCCCGAAATTCACCGGGTCGGCGATGAACGGGAGGTGAGCGTGGAGATGGAGCATCATGTAGCCTAGAGAGTTGCGATCAATACGGGTGGGGCCTCGGAGGGGCTGGACCGAGGGGTGCGTCGAGGGCTGCGCTTCGCTCTTGTGCTGGACCGGGCTGCGGCCCGCGGCGAGGCGCCCCAGTTGGCAAGGGTTCGACCAGTCGGTCAGATCGCGATGGTGCTCGCCGTCGATCAGGGCGGCGAGCCGGGCTCGGTAGATCAGATCGGGGGCCAAGTCCAGGTAGTAGTCCTCGGTGGAGCCGACGTCTACCGATCTCGTGAAGCTGTCGAGAACCCGCGGCTGCTCACCTCCTGCGGCCGCCACCTGGATGAAGCACTCGACCCGTCCGTCGAGATCGCCGAACTCTTCGGACAGCGATGCCCACGCCTCTCGACCCACGTGCCAGTAGGCGAAGGCTCTGCGCTCGGTGATGGGCAGTAGGCGTAAACGGGTGGTGCGCGCGGGTAAGGTCACCTCGGAGGATTCCCAGGTTTTCTTCCCTTTCTCCTTCTTGAGTCGTACTCGATATCGGCCCGCTGCCAGCTGAGGGAAGACCCAGTTGCCCGCGGGCTCGACCGGACCGTGTTCGGAGATCTGCTCCCCGTCGCGCTCTAGGAAGAGGCGGTACTTTCCGGCGGCGAGGGCACTCCATACGGCCCGCAGCTGGAGCGTGTCGGTTTCGACCACCTCGCGCGACAGCGACACTCGAGGGAGCTGTCCGGTCACTTCGAACGGGTCCTCGGCGAACACTTCGAGCGGTTCGCGGGCGCTGCGCTGGGCCAGAAAGAGGGTCTTTAGGATCCGCTTGTCCTGGGCCTCGACCACGGCTAGCTCGAGCTCTTCGACGAGCCCCTCCAAAGTCGCG
>CAZDLH010000069.1:0-9186 GCA_964505925.1 uncultured Burkholderiales bacterium | reverse complement strand
AGGCCCGACGGTAGTCGCTCCAGCAGTCCCAGAACTCCCCCTCCCCCCACCGGGGCGAGCTTCGACAGCGGAACCACGGCGGGCTTGCCAGCGATGGCGAGCTCTGCGGTGTTGGTTCCCGGCAGGCACAAAGCCGCGCGACACTCTTTAATGACCCGATAAGGCTGGCCCCAGACCACCTCGATCGCCACGCCGGCCGGGGTGATCAGACGATCCCCGTGCAGCTCGGCGGTCTGGCTGCGCAGCCCGAGATTCATCGGGCGAGCGGCGGCCTCGCTGAGGGCGGCCCGATCGATATAAGGCGACGCCGATAGGAGCAGCCTCCAGTCGGGGTGCCGAAGCCCGATCCGCTCGAAGACCGAGAGAAAGGGCCCCAAGGCGGCCCGGAGGTGCAGCTTCCGAGAGCCGGGGAACACCCCCAACGCGGGCGGCCGACTTTCGTCTACCTCCGGCAGCTCGTCGAGCCTGGCCCGCACAGCGTCCACCCGTAGGTCCCCAACCCAGCGCTCTCGGGCAGTCGCCGCCACGGTCTCCGCACCGTATCCCAAAGCTGCACCATCGAAGCCCCCCAGCCAGCCGGTTCGGCTCCAGCCGCTGGCTTGGTGAAAATAGCCGAAAGCCGGCAGAGCGAACCGCTTCTTCAAGAGCAGCGCGTGCCAAGGCTCACCGCCGAGAAAGAGCACAGCTCCGGTACCGGTCTGCGGACCTCGGCCCCGGAGCCAGCGCAGAGCGCTCTCTTTGGGGGTGAACACCTCGACGGGTAGCCCCCACTCCTCCACCACCCTAGCCTCGGCCCCGGTGGCGTACGGACAGGGGACCAACCACAGCTGAAGCCGCCAATCTGGGCGGTGCCGGTGCACGTGTTCGACTAGCGGGCGAACGAAGGTGGAGACCTCACCCGGGCTGTTGCTGACCAGGATCAAGGTGGGTGGCCCCCCGCGCACTAGCGAGCCCCCGCGCTCTCAGCGATCGTCTGGGCCACCCTTGGAACCACCGGAGAGGAGCCGAGGGAAGTGCGCATCCGGCTCAGGTCTTCGAGCATCGCGGTGCGCTTCGGACCCTCCTCGAAAAGCGAGACCGCCTCACGAAAGATGCTGGTGGGCGTGGCCTTCTCTTGGAGCAGCTCCGGCAAGATCTCTTCGTCGAGCACCAGATTCGGTAGAGCTATCCGGCCGATCTTTATCACCTTGAGCCACATCAACAAGCGCACCCCGAGGAGATCCCAACGATTCACGCGATAGGCCAGCACCATCGGTGTTCCGAGACAGCCCGCTTCGAGCGACACGGAGCCCGAAGCCAAGAGCGCCACTCTCGACAGACTCAAAACGGGATGAGTCTTTCCTCGCACCAGGTGAAGCCGGAGATCCGACCAGCCCTCCGAGAGCTCCTGTAGCCTCTCGTAGACCTTGTCGGAGGCCGCCGGTAGCAGAAATACCAGATCCGGATAGCGCTGAGCTAGCAGCCTCGCCGCCTCGATCAGTAGCGGGGTCATCAAACGGATCTCTTGGAGTCGGCTCCCCGGTAAAAGAGCCACGTAGCGAGCTCCTCGATCGTCCATCCCGAGCGCTCGGTGCGCCTCTTCGCGCGAGTAGGGCTGGACCACATCCACCATGGGGTGACCGAAGTACTCCACTGGGATCCCCGCCGTGCGGTACGCTTCAAAGTTCCGTCGGAAAGTACAGATCACCTTATCGACGCGGGAAGCGATGCTCCTCAAACGCTCCTGGTTATCGGTCCAGGCCGAGGGGGGGAAATAGTAGACCGTGCGCAGCCCCGCGCTCTTTAGAGGTCGAGCCAGGCGCATAAACAGAGCCGGCGAGTCGATCATCACCGTTAAGGTAGGTCGCATCGCCAGCAGGCGACGCCGGAGTTTCCAGTACTCCCAAGCGATACGCGGAAGCCGTCCCAACACCTCGAAGACCCCGATGGAACCCCAGGCGGAGGTGTCGACTAAGAGTTCGACTCCCTGCTCCCGGAGGTGAGCCCCTCCCACCCCGATGAAGGTCGCCCCGGGATCGAGCCGCCGTAGGTGCGGAATGAGGGCCGCCGCTTGGAGGTCCCCCGACGGCTCGGCGGCCAGTATCGCGTAGACCCGTTGCGACACGTAGTCTGCCTCAGCAGTTCGCAGCTTCGACCTTGACCTTAAACGGGCGCGCCTTCTGGCGGCGCTCTCGTCTATGCTCCGGCTCGCGGATGCAGATCCCCATCTTCGAGGGAGACTCCAAGAATCGGATCAAGTGCTGGACTTCGTCGGACTGCTCTACGGAGGCTCGAATCGAGTTCAGAGCTTGGGTCAAGTTGAGACCGGACTGCAGGATCAGGCGATAGCAGTTCTTGAGCGCCTGTCGACTCTCTTTGTCGACCCCTCGGCGCTGCATCCCTCGGATGTTCATTCCGAAGATGCGGGCCGGCTGGCCGTCCACCATAGAAAACGGGGGAACGTCCTGCCGGATCTGGGCCATACCGCCGAGCATAGCCAGCTTGCCGACTCGAACGAACTGGTGGAGACCGCACATCCCCCCGAGGACCGCCTGGTCTTCGATCTCGACGTGGCCGGCCAAGCCGCAGGAGTTCGCGATAATGATCTGATTACCGAGCAGACAGTTGTGGGCCACGTGGGTGTAGGCCATGATCAGATTGTCGTCCCCGATCTGAGTGATACCCTCAGCGTCGGAAGCCCGGTGGATGGTGACGTACTCCCGAATCACGTTTCGGTTTCCGATCTTCGTGTAGGCGCGCTCGCCACTATAGCGCAGGTCCTGCGGCGCCACCCCGATGACCGCACCGGGGTAGATCTCGTTCCCTTCACCGATATCGGTCCACTCTCCGACGACCACCGAAGAGTGAAGCTTCGTTTTGGATCCGATCGTTACGTTGCCTGAGATTATCGAGAAGGGCCCGATCTCGGCGTCCTCGGCGATCTCGGCGGCCGGGTCAACGATCGCTGAAGGATGAATTCGTGCCACGACGGAGTTCCTCTCCTAGCCCGCTAGAGCTATCAGTTCTTTACCCAGGGGCGCTTTAGATTTAACCATCTTCATCCGAGCTAGCACCTGCATAGCCAGTTCCAGAGCGCGCTTCCCGTCTTCTCCGGTGACCAAGGGAGTACGATGATTAGCCACGCAATCCGCGAAATGGGAGAGTTCGAGTTTCAACGGCTCATCCTTCTCGACCGGTAGAAATTCAGGCGGCACCGGATGTCCCGAGCGGGGGGGGCGCAGAGCACAGAGAGTCTGATTCATAAAGTCTAAAACGAGAGTTCGACCGGTGTCTTCGGTAACCCGCAAGCTCCGCTGCTTATCCCCGCTGATGCGCGAGGCTAGCAAAGAGGCGGCCACCCCGTTCTTGAACAGCAGATGGACCTGAGCGACGTCCTCGAAATCGGAGTAGACGGAGACGCCCATGGCATGGATCTCTACCACCGGCGACTTAACCAGATTGATCAAGATATCGAGATCGTGGATCATCAGGTCCCAAACCACACCCACATCGAGGTTACGGTTGGTCGGATACGAGATCCGTTGGGACTCGAGGAACACCGAACGCCCGACGACACTCCGCAGCTTTCGGACAGCGGGGTTGAACCTCTCGAGATGGCCGACCTGCAGAATGCAGTGGTTCTTCTTCGAGAGATCGACGAGTCTCTTGGCCTGGAGCAGATCCACCGTGATCGGCTTCTCTACCAGAACGTGGACTCCATGCTGTAGGAAATCCATCGCCAGAGGGTAGTGCAGGCTGGTGGGCACTGCAATGTTGACCGCTTGCACACCGCGCTCGATGAGTTGTCGATAGTCGGTAAAAAACTCTGTTCCGAACTGCTGCGAACAGAGTTTACCCTTCGACTGATCGATATCGACGAGACCGAGAAGCTCCGTATTGGGAAGCTCCGAGTACACCCTTGCGTGGTGGACTCCCATGCTTCCTATGCCGACGACGCCAACTTTGACTGGATCCAAGACCCTTGCCTCCTTTTCCCTCTCGACGCTCGGGCGTCGGGGATGTGAGGAAACCTTTTCAGCCGACCGTTACCACCCGAGACGGTTCCCCCCTGAAGCGGTTCCCTGGTTTATATCACAGCCCAAACGGTGGCGCAAGCGCGGGCTTGGGCCGCTCGATCTGCAAACCGATGAATTTCCTTCAATCGCGTATGCGACTTCCCTTCTGTACAGGACAAGAAGCGATCAGCTACCGAGAGTAAAAGTCAGCTGGCCGGTCAGAGCGGGCTCCTCTTCGACCGACGCCGTCGCCCTCACAGTCAGAGTAGACTTTGTTCTTTCGACCAGCTCGAGTTCCAACTTTAGACGGTCCCCTGGTAGGGTCGTTCGCCGGAAGCGGAGCTTTTTGATCTGGGAGAGCCGAACGCCGCTCTCTCGACCCGCCCAGATCCAGCAGAGCTGACAGAGGCTCTCCATCACCAAGACCCCTGGCATGACCGGGGCGTTAGGAAAGTGGCCCCGAAAATACGGCTCGTTCACCGTTACGTTCTTCCACCCCACAGCTCGGCTCTCCGAGAGCTCCCCCACTTCGTCCAAAAGTAGCATGGGGTACCGGTGGGGTAGCTGCTCCTTAACTTCCTGGGCCTTCATACGCTGGTCTGCTCCTTCCAAATCTTCTGGGCGCACTCCACATGCTGGCGGTGACCGGCTCTGATGGCCAGCACCCGTCCTTGGAATCTTGCGCCCAGAAGCGCAAAGTCTCCTATGAGATCGAGACACTTATGGCGTACCGGCTCGTCGGGCACGGTCAGCGGAGTGGAGTATCGATCCCGATAGATCACCAAGGCGTTCTCCAAGCTTCCCCCCAACGCCATGCCGCGGGCAAGGAGCGGCTCGACCTCCTCCCATAGGGCGAAGGTTCGGGCGGGCGCCAGCTCCCGAAGGTAATCGTCGACCCCCAAACGGAACTGGAAGCGCTGGTGTCCGAGCATCGGGTGCCGGTAGTGGAGATGGTACTCGTAGAGCGCCTCATCGGCAGGCAGAGCCAGCACCATCCCGGTATCGGCGTCCCCTACCGAGATCGGGCGGTCCACTCGAATCACGGCCGCATCCGCCGACTGGACTCGCTTTCCGGCCTCTGCGATTCGACGGCAGAACTCGGCCGCCGAACCGTCGAGGATCGGTATCTCCGATCCGCCCGTGAGTCGGATATCAACGTTATCGATCCCCAGACCCACCAGGGCTGACAGGAGATGTTCCGGTGTCTGAACCCGGCCTTCCCCGACCCCGAGTATGGTCGAGCGGTCGCAAGCGACGAAGGCCTCCAGAGTAGCCGGGATCTCGGTTCCGTCCTCGAGACAAAAGATCCGTCCCCGGTCGACCGGTGCAGGATCGAGGCGCAGCTTGGCGACTCGACCGGTGTGGATCCCTACCCCCTCGAACTCCACGGGAGCCGCCAAGGTGGCCTGCTTTAGCGCGCTCATCTGGCCTGACGCACCTCTATGTAGGCAGGATAGTTGGAGGAGGCCTCGGGCAGGGTTAGGACGCTCACGGTCCTCTCCCCCCCGGGCTCCACCCGAACTCGCTTCAGAAACGTCTCGATCCCCCGTCGTACGAAAGGAGCCTCCAGGATCTCGTCGCCTACCAAGAAGGTTCCAGCACCGGCGCCGGACTCCGGACGAAAGACCAGCTCGAACTCCACCGGGCGAGAGCTAGGGTTCGTAAAAACGAAATGGGTCTGATAGAGAACCCCGAAATTCCCGGTGTTCGGGAGTCCGGTCTCGAAGTCGATGAGCCAGGGCGACTTACCGATAGCTACTTTCGTCGTTTCGCTCTCCGGCGTCATATCCACCCACTCCTCGAAGAAGGGTTGAGCGAAAACCCCGTGGGGGTGGATCCTAAACGGGTTGAACGGGCCTCCCAGACGGACCACGCCCACCGTACTGTTCCGTGCCGGTGTCAGAGCCGAATGAACCTCGACGCGCAGCTGACCGGTGCCGAGAACCTGGAAATTAGCAAAGCCGGACAACAGATCTCGGCGACGCATCAAGTGGTCGGCCACGACGTACTGAGACCGAGGCGGGAGAGTGACGATATAGCCTGCCTTAGAGCCCACCTGCTGCAAGAAACGGACTGCCGCCATGTGTCCCGTGTGAACCTCATTTCGGTTCGGCCCGGCAAAAGTGCTGCCGATCCAGACCTCGACCGGCTCCTCGGACTCGTTATAGAGGTTCACCCAAAGCTGTCTATCGGCTAACGTTTGATTCAGATGCGAGTACATCAGGCGGGTCGGCTCCGACTCCGAAAAGGTGTACTCCATCAAGACACCATCGTGCTCCACCCGCTCGGGGCGATTGGAGACCACTAAGATGTTGGGCTCTTCTATCTCTAACTCCACCGACTCGATCTGAACCGGTACGACCGTCCTGACTGGGAAGTACTCTTCTCCCCCCAAGATCTCGATCGGGAGATCGTAGCGAAGCCTCTGTCCCGTGGGAACGGAGGGCGGTGTCGGAGGCTCCGAAGGGAGCTGGAGCCGGGCTCCAGGATTGACCTTAGTCTTCCCGGCCACAGCGGTGAGGGCCGCCTCCGCCACGAGATATCCGGGAGCCGGATCGCCGGTCACCTTCAAGCTCACTTCAGAGGGCGGGTATCCGGCGTAGTCCTTCACCCATACCGGGACCTTCAGCTTCCCCTTCCCCCGACTCACCACCAGCGAGGTGCGGCCTACGGCGACCGCCGACAGCGAGACGGTATCCCCCTCCACCGTTGCGGACACCACGCCGTCGCCACCGGACACCGAGATAGGCCCTTTAGCCGCCCCCCGCACCGTCAGTCGGGTCGCCCCTCCGATAGGTAGGACCGCGCTCTTCGGATCCACAGCGATGAGACCGGGCCCCACCGCCTCGCGGAGGCGCCGGGCCCAGACCCCAGCCAGCCCCTCGGGAGTGCTCTTGTTCTCTTCAGCCAGAGCTCGGTCGACCCGAACGATCAGAGTCGATCCCCAGTAGACGCCGTACCCTCCATCCACTTTTCGGGCTTGGATCTCTTTGGGGTCGGCTCCCGCCTGCAGTTTCTCATCGATCCTCTGCTGGGCCGCCTGCGCGGCCTGGACCGGTAGACGCATGACCGTCTTGTCGCCCACCTCCACCGACTGGGCGTGAGCCGCTCCGGTGGAGAACACGAGCGCGATCAAGAGTAAGACTGCGCTGCGAAGTGTACGGGGCCCGAACCTGGGTCGAAGCGTACGGCTTCCTAACCCTGCTCGAAGATTCTGCCCCTGGGAGGGGACGGCAGTCTGGAGATTCAGCATAAATGCTCCTTATTCCTGAGCGTTCTGGACCGATGAGCCCGCGGAGCGCCGGGCCGGATAGCCCGACCAGTGGGTCCGACCAGGAACGCTCCTTCGGGTGAATCCAGAGAGATCCTCAGCCGAGACATCGTCTCCGTACTGGGAGTGTCCGGCCGTTCCTATCCCCACACCGAACTTCGTGTTCCGTCCGAGGCGGGTGGAGCCCGCGAGTCCGCAGGTCGGACCCAGCGTAGAGCCGTCTCCGATGGCGCAGTTGTGGGCGATCTGGCACAGCGCCCCTATCTTCACCCCGTCGCCGATCACGGTAGTGTCCAGGGTCGCCCTATCCACGCAGGTAGCGGGCCCGATGAGCGACTCCGCACCCACTTTGACGGTCCCGACTTGGGGGACCCGACAGTGCCGAGCACCGTCGAAAATATATCCGAAGCCGGTCGACCCGAGGACCGCCTCCCCGCTGATCCGGGCGCCTCGCCCCACGGTAACACCATCGAGAACGACGGCCCCAGGGCCCACCTCGGCCCCCTCTTCGAGGACGGCCCCGGCTCCTACGAAGGCGAAGGAGTGGACCACCACCCCGTTCTTTAGCACCGCACTAGGGTGGACGACCGCTTCAGCTGCGATCTTCGGAGGCTCCCCAGGCGTCATCGGTCTGCATTTCGCAAAAGGACATCCAACGTGATATCCTCACCGTCGTGATAGGCTAGGTTCCTGGTGAACGGGTTGTCCACCAGCACCATATCGAGTCCGCGCTCCTTGGCGATCTTCTCGGCTTCGACCTCGACGATGGCGATGGACTCCTCCATAAACTCGTCGATCCTCCGCTGCCAGGATTCGGAGTTCTCCGCCAGTTGAGCCTGCACAGCCAGATACTCCTCTTCGCTCTTCACTCCGGAGAGCGCTATGTAAGCATCGCTCGCTTGGGAAGCCCAGTCCAGGCGAATGTTCACCGTCTCGGGCCTCTCCTCGAGTACCCGCATGACGTCGACCGTCCCGAGCTGCAGCGCAGTGCTGCTACCGGAGCCCGCATTGCAACCGCACAGCAGCAGCGAAAGGATCAACAGATAGGCCCAGCGGCGCTGGATACCGGCGGGACTCAACCGTTCTCCTCCGAGGTCGGCTCGGACGTCGGAGCAGGTTTAGAGCCCGTCTGGGAGAGGCTCAGCTGCATGTCCGGCGTGATGTCCACGCCGCCCCACTCGGTGGTGGGATACATCTGACTATCCACGATAACGATATCGATACTCTTGCGCTGTGCGATCTCTTCAGCGGTTCTCGAGATGGCCTCGTGGCGGGTGGAGAGAAACTCTTCGGTGCGCGCGGCCCACCGCTGGTCGAGCTCTCCTTGCATCTGCTGATAACCGGCATGAGCCTTCTGCTTGGCCTCGTCGTTGGAAGCTATCTTCATCGACTCGACAAATTTCTGTTGGACATCGGTCTGCTCCCGGAGATACTCGATCGATAGGCTCTGATACTCGGTATCGTCCTGTAGGAGTACAGCCGTATCCACCCGACCTATCGCGAGACTCTTCGAGCCGTTCGGCTGACAACCGACCAGAAGCAAAGAGCTCAAGACCAGCGCCCCTAGGCTTCTGCTCCAGAGCGCTCCACGAGCTACGCCACCAACGTTCGAACCGGTTCCTTTGGTTCTCATCATCTTGTCTCCATCTGTCTCACCGCTACCATCGCGCGGTCCGTCAGATCGGGGTAGACGCTATACTCGTAGGCCCCGATTACCATTTCGACCTCGTTCCTCTCGGCCACTCCAGCGATGCGGCTGTTCAGTTCGTCGGTCATCTTCTCATAGAGAGCTTCCCGCTCTTCGGAGAGCTTCGCGATCTCCGCCTCGGTCTGCTCTAACGCCCCTTTGGTCTCTTCCGAAAGGTTCGCCAAACCTGTATTGATCCGCTCCCCGATCTCGCTCTCGAGCTGGTGAAGACT
>CAZDLH010000068.1:0-9266 GCA_964505925.1 uncultured Burkholderiales bacterium | reverse complement strand
AGTCAGCAGCAGCATCGCGATGGTGGCGACCAGGTCGCCGGCCCGCATGGTCGGACCTTCGATCAGCGGTTTGTACTTGAACTTCGCCGCTCGATCGGTGGCCGAGTAGAGCACCTCTTTAGCGGCGTTGTTCAAGCTGTAGTTGACCGAGCCGAAGACCACCAACAGGATCTGGATGAGCAGCAGGTCGATGGGGAAGGCGAAGCCCAAAAGCGTGACGAGCGCCAGCGCCGGCAGGATCAGCAAGGCGTAACGGACCCCCACTCGGGTGAACAGATAGCGCACCACGAGCAGCAGTAGACCGATGCCCAGTAGGCCCTGATAGAAGAAGACGTTGGAGAAGAGTAAGCGAGTCTGGGCTTCGAGCTCCGAGCGGTACTGAGTGTAGAGTGCGGCGGTCTGCTCACTGCTGCGGTCGAGCTTTTCGGAGAGATGGACCAAGGTGTCGTCGCGCTCGGCTCCGTTCATAGACTTAAGCTGATGCACCATGCGGAACGCCTCCTCGCTCGGCTCTTGGAAGACCTGTACGAACTGCTCCCGAGAGAGGGCCTCATCGATAGCCCGCTGGGAGACGAAGTCGATGATGGAGTTGAAGACAGCGAGCAGTAAAACCATGGCGGCGATACGCCGTATGTAGGGGCGATGCATCAGATTCTGCACATCCGAGAGCAGCCCCACGGTTCGGGCCGAGCCCTCGGTGGGGTCCGAAGGGGGAGGGGAGTCGACTTCGGGCGCCCCTGTCGGGGCCGACTCCTCGGCTTGAGAGCGGCGCTGGCCCGCTGCTCGGAGAACGCAAGCTAGCGCCAGCCCGAGCGCTACCGCCGAGAAAACGGGAGCGTAGTCTCGAAAGGCGGATTCGGCGAGAGCGCCTGAGAGGCGCGAGCCCGAGATGCTCCCGAGCATAGAGCCCAAAGCGATGGTTCCGAAGCAGCGCTTGCTCTGCTCGGCGGTGAAGATGTCGTTGATGCAGGCCCAGTGAACGGCGATGGCCAGTAGAAAGTAGACGGAGGCGAAGAAGTAGAACGCTACCACCGTGAGGCGGTCGGACTGAAGCAAGAACCAGGTGAAGGCGAGCTTGCTGAGCGCGATCACGAAGTAGGTGTGGATCACCACCCGGTACCGATCGTACCGGTCTACGAAGGCGTTGTAGAGCGCGGTGGCAGCCAAGCTGAGCAGCGGCACGAAGAGGGCCATCACCGGAAGCCAGCTAGCGTCGAACTCCTTGAGAAACTGGCTGTTGCGCAGCGGCTTGATCAGATAGTAGGACTGTAGGAGAAACAGCAGCGAAACGAAGCAGAGCACGACTCGGGATAGCTCGTCGGGTCGAGCTCCTGTAGCGAGGCAGAGGGCGCGCTGCCAGAGCGGCCCTTCCGCATCGACCGCTGTGGGTCTTTTGGGCTTCACGTTAGAACTTCGTTTGGATTAGTGGGGGTAGGGGGCTTAGCCGGATCCAGCGCCGCACCGCGTACCGTTCTATGTCTACGGGGGCGGGGCGGGGGAGCTCGTCCGAAGGCGCGCGAGCTCGGCTAGAATCCGTTCTCGGCCAGGACTCGACCGACCATCCCTCGGGCCACGTGGTGGGGAATATTGGGATGCCGAATCAGGAGATAGATGAGCAGCGCAATGGCCAAGAGACCGACCATGATGCGGGCCACCGTACCTTGAAACGACTCTTTCTTCGCCCCTTGATCCTCATCGGTGGCGCTCTGGCGCTCTTTCTCGAAGTGCTGCTCCCGGAGCTTTTCCGTCTCGCTTCGCGTCTTCTTCTGCTTCCAGCCGTCGAAGCGGGCCTTGGCCTGATCCACCCCTCCGGTCAGGAAAGGGATAGCGTCGCGCAGAGATCCGGGTCGCGGACCATCGTCGTCTGAGGGAGCTTCGGAGAGTGCTACCTCGGCGTCGAGATTGGTACCGCAGTTCTCGCAGAACTTGGCTTCCGGAAGGTTTTCAGAGCCGCAGCGTGGGCAGCGTCGGGTCATCGAGATCTCCCTCGGTAGAGTTTGCAGATTCGGGAGGCGAAGAACCGTAGGCCTTCGCCTCGACGGCGGGCGACGTCGAAAGTCGATGTCGTCAAACCGATAGCGCGCGCCTTCGCGTCTCGGCGCGCGAATGCCTTTCGCTCATAGAGTGGAGCCAGCGGGAACGGTGAGATCGGACCCGCCGGCTAGCAGTCCGGTGAGGAAGGTGGTTCGGTGGAGAGGGCAGGGGCCGTGCGCTAGCAGAGCCCGCCGATGCTCGACGGTGCCGTACCCTACGTGTCGGTCGAAACCGTACTCGGGATAGCGCAGGTGGGCTTCGCGCATCGACCGATCCCGCTCGAGCTTGGCTAGTACCGAGGCGGCCGCCACGGCGAAGCTGCGATCGTCGCCCCCGACCACGGACCGCTGCGCCCCGGACCAGCCGGGCAGAGGGAAGCGGCCGTCCACCAGCAGCAGATGGTCGCTGGGGTCCGGCAGCGCTAGCCCGTCCAAGGCGCGCTGCATAGCCAGGAAAGTGAGATGGTGAAGGTTCAGGCTACCGGAGAACTCAGCGGGCTCCACCCAGCCGAAGGCGTACCGTTCAGCCTGCTCCTGCAGGAGAGGTCGCAGGAGTTCGCGCTCTTGGCCCCTGAGCTTTTTCGAGTCCCGGAGGAAGGGCAAAGGAGAGCGCCTGGTCGGTTTGCCGATGTAGGCGCAAGCCACTAGAGGACCTGCCAGAGGCCCCCTGCCGACCTCGTCCACCCCGATCACCGAGCAGCGGTCGAAGCGCCGCCGACTCTGGGAGTCGAACCTTCGAAGTCCGCGGGCGTGCTCGCAGGCGGCCCGGAGACGCTCGCGTTCGGATTCGCTCCAGTCGGACCGCGCCAGCAGCTTCGTGGTGGAGAGCCCCGAGCGGTACAGCTCGAGCGCTTCTTTCACTAATCGACGTGCGGTCATCTCAGCCGGTTTCCTGGGGGCGCTCCCAAGTGACCCGGGTCCCACGCTCGGCGAAGCGGTTCAAGAATCGTTCGAAGGCTTGGTTGATCGGCTCCTCGTCCCCGCTTTGGAGGAAGCCCCACGAGGCGGACAGGGCCTCCAGTGGGCGCTCTTCGAGCAGGACCTTCGGCTGGGCTTCGAGGGCCGGAAACAGTTCGAAGAGCCGCTCTCGAGAGGTGAGTTCGTTCACCAAGGTTCGCACCACCCGCTCCCGGGGGAGCACGTCGCGCTTGACCGAGCCCAGAGCCGAGAGGTAGGCCAGCGCGGCGTCCCCTTCGATGCGGGGATACAGAATGCCGGGCGTATCCAGGAGATCGTAGCGCCCGGCTACCCGAACCCACTGGGAGCCGCGAGTCAGGCCCGGCTTCTTGCCCGCTCTGAATCGGGTCTTGCCCACCAAGCGGTTGAGTAGGGTGGACTTGCCCGAATTTGGAAGTCCAGCCACCATCAGGCGCGGAGCCCGGGGCAGGAGCCCTTTGCGGGCTCTGGCCTCACCGATGGTGCGCTCGAGCTGCTCGAGAAGCGAAGTGAGCGGGCCCGTACCGCGACCGTGGAGGGCCGACATATCGACCGAGGTGCGATCTTCGGCTTTGAGAGCCCGCAGCCACTCCGCGGTGGCTTCCGGCTCGGCCAGATCAGCCTTGTTGAGAACTAAGACGAACGGGGTACCGCGCTCGGAGAGGATCGACTCCAGCTCAGGATGGCGGCTCGAGCGGGGAGCCCGGGCGTCGACCAGCAGTAGCACTGCGTCGGTTAGCTTCAGGTTCTCTTGGAGCGCCCGCTTGGCTTTCACCATATGGCCGGGATACCACGAGAAAGCCGGGCCTGTATCCTCTGCAGCGGGTCCGGAGGACGGTCGTGGAGCGCTGCGGGGTCGCCGGGTCTTAGCTTTCTGTGCAGCGACAGGTTTTCCGCGCTTTCGGGCGGGATGGGGCTTTTTACGGTGAGGACGATCGGGACGGGCAGCCATATCGGTCGCTTCTCCTATCTCGAGGCGGCTCCTGGCTAGAGGCCGCTTTGGCGCGGGGGGCGCCGGGGTCTGCGGTTTCGTATTCCCGGGTCGGGGGTCTCCCGGGAGACGTCGATCGCGGCGGGGCTCGGTCGGTCGGCAGGCTCGGAAACGACAAGCGGAGAGCCGGGGGCTCTCCGCTTGTTGGGCGCGGACGCTCGAGGGCGCCGCTTCTCCCGGGGTAGCGCTACTTGTAGATGCGCTTTTCTTTAATGCGAGCTTTCTTACCGACGCGGTCGCGGAGGTAGTACAGCCGAGCCTGGCGGACGTCTCCGCGGCGGAGCACTTCGATGGTGGCCAGCCTCGGGCTGTGTAGCGGTACGGTGCGCTCGACGCCGATCCCACCGGAAATCTTCCGAAGAGTGGCAGATTCGTTGAGCCCGGCTCCGCTGCGGAGCAGGCAGACGCCTTCGAAGGCCTGGATCCGCTCCTTATCGCCTTCCACCACCCGCAGGTTGAACCGCACGGTGTCGCCAGGACCAAAGTCCGGAATATCTTTCTTCAGGTATTCTTTCTCGATCTCTTTGATCACACTCATGGGGAAAAACCTCTTTCTTACATGGAACCGGCAGAGTCTATCACGCTTGTTCAGATCAGGCAAGAGCTTTTTTCATCCCGGGGGAGCCAGCTCTCACCTCTAAGATCTTGGTTCGTCAAACATTTCTTTGACGAACCAAGGGGTGGGTTGTGGAGACCGGCCTGGAGTTCGGGCCGGCCTCGCTCGAAGATCGCCTCTGCAGAGGCGATCTTCGGCGCTCTAACCTCCGGCTGGCCGCTCGACCTGACGAACGGTCAGCGGATAGCGCATAACTTCGCGATCCTCTAAGCTGACCACCACCTGCCACAGACCCTCCACGTCGAACGGGATCTCCGGAAGATAGTTGATGGCCATAAACGGTGTGTTCTCGTCGACGAACTCCAGCGGTTGGCGCCCGGTGGACAGATGGGCCGAGCCGTCGGGGCGCAGCAGCTTCACTTCCTGGTGGCGCTGGCGGGTTCCGCCGATCCAGCCGTTCACCAGATGGAAGCTCATCTTGCACGGGATCTCGGGGAATGGCAGGTCGTAGAACACGTAGCGGAGCGTGGGCGCTTGGGACTGCTGATACTCTACTTCGAAGCAGGGCACCGAGAACTGAAGTCGAGGATCGCCGATGTCCTTTTTGAGGCTGGGGTCCACCTGAGCGGCGATGCTTTGAAGTAGCGGGTTTTGGTCCATGAAACTTAGCTCCTTATGATGACGTTTGCGGGTTGGGCGGTAAGAGCTTGAGCCGTTCGACGAGTTCCGCCGGTTCGAGCCCCCCGATCTCGAGCGTCTTGTCCTTCGACTTCTCACCGCTGAAGAGAGTTACCTGCGAGCGTCCGAGGCCGAGTTCGCGGCAGAGGAGCTCGACTAGAGCTCGGTTGGCTTTGCCGTCCACCGGAGGGGCCGCGAGGCGCACGGCCAGGCGGCCGCGCTCCCAGCCGAGGAGCTCAGACTTGCGCCCCCTCGGTTTGACGCGCACGTCTAGGAGCACCGAACCTGTGCGAGACAGGCGCACCGGCTCTCGCTCGCCGCCCGGAGACCCGCTCTTCAATCGGCGGGGTCCCGGTTCTCGCCGGACTTCGATTCTTCGAACTGAGCCTGGAGCTTCAAGCTTCCCAGAAAGGGTCGGTACCACTCCGGGCCGGCCGCGTACAGCGCATTCAAAGCCTGTTTTGCGGCTAGCTGCCCGGCCTCGCGCTTACTCTGACCTTCTCCTGAGCCCAGTCTCTTCTGGGCCAGCCAGACCTCGATCTCGAAGGTGCGATCGTGGGGCGGACCGACCTGATCGACCAAGCGGTACTCCGGCAGCGCTCGAAAGACCGTCTGGACCTTCTCCTGCAGGCGAGTCTTCCCGTCTTTGTGAGCCCCTAATCCGCTCTTGAAGTCTTCGTCGAGCAGCTCGTGGATCACCCGGCGGGCGGCCGAGTACCCCCCGTCGAGGTAGACCGCTCCCAGGACCGCTTCCAGACAGTTGGACTGCAGACTCTTTCGGCGCTTGCCCCCAGCGTGCTCCTCCCCTTTTCCGAGCTGCAGGTACCGTTCGAGCTTGAGGCGCTCGGCGCAGACGGCCAGGTGGCGGCGGCTGACCAGATACCCTTTGATCTGCGCTAAGGTCCCTTCCGGCTCGCCGGGGTACTGCTTGAACAGGCGATCGGCCACAGCCAGACCCAGAACCGAATCGCCCAAGAATTCGAGCCGTTCGTTCGAAACATGATAGTGCTCGGATTCGTTGACCAGCGATTCGTGGACGAACGCCTCGTAGAGCAGGTCGCGGCTCTTAAACCGATATCCCATTCTGCTCTCGAGGTCGTCCCAAGGGAGCTCGCCGAGCGCCTCCTCAGGCTGCTTGAGGCCGTCGCTCACGGGTCGCTACTCGCTCCACTTCGCCAGTCCGAGGACGGCGTTGTGGCCACCGAACCCGAAGGTGTTGTTCAGGGCGAACTCCACCTTGCGCTCCCGGGCGACGTTCGGGACCACATCTAGGGCGCAGGCCGGATCGAGGGTCTCGACATTGATGGTGGGTGGGATCACCTGGTGGGCGATAGCCAGAGCGCAGACCACGGTCTCGATGGCGCCGGCGGCGCCCAAGGTGTGACCGGTCATAGACTTGCTGGAGCTCACCGCCAGCCGGTCGGCGTGCTCGCCGAAGACGCTGCGGATGGCCTCCACTTCGCAGGGGTCCCCCACCGGAGTGCTGGTGCCGTGGGCGTTGATGTAGTCGACCTCCTCAGGGCTACGACCGCAAGCCTCCAAGCAGATCCTCATGGCTCGGGCAGCGCCTTTGCCTTCGGGGTCCGGGTTGGTCATATGGTAGGCGTCGGCCGTGCTCCCGTAGCCTTGAAGTTCGCACAGGATCCGGGCCCCGCGGGCCTGGGCGTGCTCCAGGCGCTCCAGGACGATAACACCGGAACCCTCCCCCATCACGAAGCCGTCCCGGTCGATGTCGAAGGGGCGCGAAGCTCGCTCCGGCTCGTCGTTGCGGGTGGACATCGCGCGCATGGCGCAAAAGCCGCCGATCCCAAGAGGGGTGATGGCCGCTTCGGTGCCTCCGGCTAGCATCAAGTCCGCCTGGCCGGTGCGGATGGCGTCGTAGGCCGAAGCGATACAGTTGCCTCCGGTGGCGCAGGCGGAGACGACCGAGAAGTTCGGTCCCCGTAGCCCCAGTAGGATGCTGACCTGCCCGGACGGCATGTTCGGAACCATCATCGGAATGAAGAACGGTGAGATGCGCCGGGGGCCTTTCTGCAAGAGGTTCGCGTGCTGCTCTTCCCAGGTCTGCATGCCGCCGATCCCAGAACCGATGACGACCCCGGCCCGGTCTCGATCGATCTTATCCAGGTCTAGGGCGGCATCGGTCAGGGCATGCCGGGCGGCACCCATGGCGAGATGGATCACGCGGTCCGAGCGCTTCGCATCCTTCTTATCCATATAGTCTTCGGGCGCGAAGTCCCGCACCTCACCAGCTATTCTAGTGGTGAACGCGGAAGCGTCGAATCCGGCGATCGGGGCGATCCCGCTGCGGCCGCTGCGCAGAGACTCCCAAAAGGCGTCCCGCCCGATACCGATGGGGCTGACCACACCCATTCCGGTGACCACCACTCGCACTCTCTGATTGCTCATTTCGTTCTCCTCGTTTGGGGCTGCCGGGGCGTTCTGTGCCCGGGAATACCGACCCTGCTGTTCAGAGGGTCGGCCGGGCCCCCCTGGGTTGGCTTATGGAAAGGGCGCTGACGGTAGAGCGCGAAGAGAGATAGGATGCGGACCCGACTTTGGTATGCCCTTCTCGTCGTCGCGCTCTGGACCCAAGTCGCCAGCGCTCGGCATACCAGTCTTACGCTCTCTCCCCCTCCGGACGCTGAGGTCTTCTCGCACGATCTCGTGATTTCGGCTACCATCTCCGGGCCGCTGGCGGAGAGCCTTCCCCTCGATGCGGCGCGGCTTTACGTAGACGACAAAGAGGTCTCGGCGTGGTGTTTGCGGCATCGAACTTTCCTGAGCTATCGACCGCTCAACCCTATCTCTCCCGGGGAGGTGGCGGTACGGCTCGAGTTCCCGAACGGCGTGGTTCGAGAATGGACCTTCGAGGTGGTAGCCCCCGAACACATCCGTGCGCTCAGCCATAACGGAGCGGAGGGGCTCGGAGAGTACGAAGAGTTCGAGGTGGTCGCCGAAGGGACCCCGGGCGGGATCGCCAGTTTCCATCTCGGCAAGGGGGAGTATCTCCCGATGGAGGAGATCGAAGACGGCCGGTACCGGGGCCTCTATACAGTGCAGCCGGGGGACTCCTATCTCGGAGAGCCGCTCACGGTTCGACTGGCCATCGACGGGGCGCTGAGCGAAACGGTGGCCCCGGAGCCGGTCTCCATCTTCGGGCACATCTTTAAAGTCCGCATAACCTCTCCCCCATCGGGCTCCGATGTTCCGAATAACTTCCCTATTCGGGGGGTCACTCGACCTGGGAGCCGAGTGGTTCTCGTTCCCCGGCTCTCCTTTCAGCGAAACACCTCTGCCCCGAACTCCATGACCGGGGCCGGCTCGGCGGGCAGCATCGACACCAAGGCCGACGAGAACGGAGAGTTCGAAGTGTACTACGGGGTACCGATCAGCCTCCCCCACCTGTCGGTCGTGATCTCGGTCTACGCGGTGACTCCGGAAGGGCTTCGCTCGGCTCCGGTGACTCTGCGCTACCATTTCTGATCGTATCGAGCGAATTTTCGAGGTATACCACCCACTACCCATCGGCATACCCCTACTCTATCCAGGGGGAGACAGGTGAACGGTTTACCGATTAAGTAGTCTACCTAATGAGAAACACACTGCGCACACTGTGCACAATCTTACTGGGGGCCATCATCTGCTCAACTGTGAGTGGGCCCGCCTTCGCCCAGACCATCTCGGTCGAACTCGACGGGCGAAGACTCAACTTCGACCAACCCCCACTGATGCTGGACGGCCGCATCATGGTCCCGCTACGCGGAATTTTCGAGGCCCTCCAGGCTGACGTTCTCTACGATGCGGCTACTCGGTCTATCAAGGCCACCAAAGAGGACACCATCGTCCAGCTTCAACTAGGGAGCCGGACCGCACTGATCAACGGCAACACCACCTACCTCGATGTTCCGGCGAACTCGATAGCTGGCCGGACGATGGTTCCTCTGCGCTTCGTTTCCGAGAGCTTGGGAGCCGGAGTGGAATGGAGAGCAGCCTCCCGGACGGTAGCCATCGAATCCTCTGACGGAGCCTCCGGGGATACTGGCGCTGGGGAGACTACTCCGCCGCCGGC
>CAZDLH010000067.1:0-9276 GCA_964505925.1 uncultured Burkholderiales bacterium | reverse complement strand
AGGACCGGTATCACCATCGAGTTAGACGGCGAGCTTTGGCAAGTCCTCGACTTCCAGCACGTCAAACCGGGTAAGGGCGCCGCCTTCGTTCGTACTAGAATTCGGAACATCCGTAAGGACACCACTCAAGAGAGAACCTTTCGCGGCGGCGAGAAGGTCAAAAGAGCCATCGTTGAGAGAAAACCTTATCAGTTCCTGTACGCCTCTGAAGACGACTACGTGTTCATGGATAACAGCACCTACGACCAGGTCCAGGTTACCGCTGAAAAGCTCGGAGACGGCCTGAAATGGCTCAAGGATTCGATGGAAGTCTCCATCGTGGTCCACGGAACCGAGATTCTAGGGGTCGAGATGCCCAACTTCGTGGAGTTGAAGGTGACCCAGACCGACCCCGGACTCAAAGGGGATACCGCTCAAGGCGGCTCTAAGCCGGCGACCGTGGAAACCGGCGCCGTCGTCACCGTACCCCTGTTCGTGGAAGAGGGCGACGTCCTTCAGATCGACACCCGCACAGGTGACTATTTACGGCGCGTCTGAGGCGGCTTAAGTGTCCACTTTGATCTTCGGGGCGGGAGCGATCGGGCAGTGGTTCGGAACGCTGTTGAATCGCCAAGGGGTTCCCGTCACGATGCTCGGTCGCCCTTCGGTCCGAGAGGCCATAGAGGCCCAGAACGGCATCGCCATTGGGGACCTCCCGCCCTGGGATCTCCCCTTTCTCTCCGACCCCGAAGAGCTCCGCAACGCTGATTTCGACACCGTGGTCGTCACGGTCAAGACCTTCGCAGTGGAGGAGGCCTTGGCCGAGATCGCCTCTCTCGGTCTTCGGTTTCGGCACCTGGTGGCGTTCCAGAACGGCTGGGGAACCGAAGAGGCCTATCGCCGACGTTTCCCCGACCACGATCTTTGGATCCTGACCACCACCCGAGCCATCGGAGTAGAGGGCCCGGGCAGGCTACGCCCCGCGGACCGGGGCGGCTTAGCGGTCGCCCCGTGGTTCCATAAAGGCCGCTCGGTCGATCTGCCTTTCTCTCTAAGACGGGTCCCTCTGCCGCTACATTTTATCAAGCACGGTCCCGAGCTTCGCTGGTCGAAGCTACTCTTAAACCTCATCGGCAATGCCACCGGTGCGGTGGTCGGCCTACCCCCGAACCGGCTCGCCGATCACAAAGACCTGATGAACTGCGAACTGCGTCTGATCCGAGAAGCCCTCGAGGTCGGTCGCGCTCTGGGACTAGCCCGCAGAGACCTTCCCGGGTTTCCGGTGCGGCCCCTAGCCCGTGCCGTCGAGGTACTCCCTCTGGCGGTGATCCGACCCCTGATCGCCAAAAGGCTCAAGAGCGCGCGCGGCGACAAGCTCCCCTCGCTCTTTTTCGACCTCGAACAGCCCGAAAAACCCAGCGAGATCGAACACCTGAACGGGGCGGTGGTCACCGAAGGGCGTCGCTTAAACGTGCCGACCCCCCTACAGACGGCCCTGATGGAGCTTTTCGAACAGTGTCGGAGCGAATCGGAAACCTGGCAGAGGCTGCGGGCCAAGCCCCAACTCCTGACCGAAGCCCTCCTCTCATAAAGATGAGGCCCTCCGAACTCCTAGAGCTAGCTCTCCTGCAGCTCCAGACCCAGCCGACCGCCTTATTTAGAGCGCTTCGCCTCACCGCGTGAATGGAGGTCCGAGAACTTCAGTGGTCCGCTGACGACGGCCGCCTGGTGCAGGGCCCTTTGACTTTTCGCCTCGAGCCGGGCCAGGCGATAGCCGTCCTAGGTCCGGCCCGGAGCGGAAAGACCTCCCTACTCGAAGTGTTCCTGGAGCGCCTCCCCCCCCACAGCGGCCGATGGACTCTGGACCGGAGCGTCCGCCGAGAAGGTCAGCTGTGCCCCGTGGCTCTCGTTCCGGAGTGCTACCACTGCTATCGGGACTTCACCCTCACCGACGACCTTTCGGTGCTAGGCCGAGCTCTCGGGATCCCGTTCTGGCAACGCCGGAGGGCGATACGCCGGCTGCTAACTCGCCTGGAGCTCCCAGCAGAGCAGCTTGCCGCCGAGCTCGATCGCGATCGGGAGGCACTCTTCATGCTGGCCCGGGTCGCTCTGGCCTCCCCCGGGGTGCTTCTGCTCGACGAGCCGGTGGAGGGGCTCTCCCTTCAAACTCGGTCCACCGTCGGCGAGCTGATCCGTGAGCAGCTCGACGAAGGGGCGCGCATCGTGTGGGGAACCCGAGAGCCGGACGGTCTTCCAGAGTGGATCGAAAGCGTCGTGCTCCTCACCGCCTCCGGCTGTCAGGGCCCGTTCCGGGCGCCTGGCTTCGAGCCCCTCTGGGACCCCGATGAGAGCCTCGACCCGCAGCGCACTAGTGGGTCTGTCGAGGGTAGCCCGCCATCGACTGAGCTAGGGAAGGAAGAGGGGACATCCACGCGGTAGTGCGAGTCCATGCCGACATCTGCGTCCATGCCGTCCCCTCCCCCACCGCTCGAAAGCGATCTGCTGGCCTACTCGGAGTTCTGGAAGGAGAAGCCTATCGCATCGAACGGCCTTTCAGAGCCGGCAGCAGACCCCGTCGCCTTCGACGAGCCGATGTTCGAACGCTTCTGGAGTTTCTGCAGCGAGATCCCTGACTGTTTCTTCCGAGCTCAGCATCTTGGGCACTGCACCGGCTCCGCTTGGATCACCGACCCTCAGGGCAGCTCGACGCTCCTATTACAGCACCCGTTTCTAAACAGATGGCTCCAGCCTGGGGGGCACGCCGATGGCTCTGCTGATCTCTGGGCGGTAGCCCTCCGAGAGGCCCACGAGGAGACCGGACTCCCTCTCCAGGAGCTACGCCCTGCCGGGCCCCTGATGCTGTCCTCCGGATACCGCTCGCGACCGGTGCCCCTAGATCTCGATATCCACGGCATTGGGGTCCGGGGCGCCGAGCCGGCACACCAACACTTCGACCTGCGGTTCTGGTTTATCGCCGATCCCAGCCTACCGCTCCAAGCTGAAGCGCGCGGAATCGAACTCGCCTGGATTCCGTACTCTCGCCTTGAAAGCTACACCACCGAAGAGAGCGTGCTGCGTCTAGCTCGCAAGACTCGCCATCTGATGCTCGGTGCAGATCGATAGTCTCACTTCTTCCTCGCGGCCGCCGCCTTGGCCCAGTCCTCAGCGGTCAGAGCGCGGAGAAAATTGAACTGCCCTGCTCCCTGAAGCCATTCGCCGCCATCGATGGTGATCACCTCACCGTTGAGAAAGCTCATCTGAGGAGACAGCATAAAACAAGCTAAGTTGGCCAGCTCCTCTGGGTCACCGAAGCGCTGCAAGGGGTTCTGGCGGCGCATGGTTTCGATCAAGGCAGGGTCGGGAGCCAACCGCTCGGTTGCACCCTCGGTGGGGAAAGGTCCGGGCGCGATGGCGTTGAAGCGGATCCCCCGTGACCCCCACTCCACCGCTAAGCTTCGGGTCATCGCGAGCACCGCAGCCTTCCCCATCGCTGACGGCAAGACCCAGCCGGAACCGGTGCTGGCGTAGGTCGTCACGATAGACAGCACCTGAGCTTCGCGCCCCTGCTCTAACCAGCGCCTCCCGCAGCCGAGGGTGACGGCTGCGGTCCCGTGGGCCACCGTCTTAAAAACCGCCTCGACAGCCTTCATCGACAGCGCCTCCGAGGGGGCTGCGAAGTTCCCCGCAGCGTTGTTCACCAAAGCGCTCAAAGGTCCGTTCTCCCAGACTTTCTCCAGGGTCGCTTCGACCCGGTCCGGCTCTCGAAGATCGCACGAGTGCACCTCGACCGCACCGCCGTGCTCGAGAAGCTTCTCCTTGGCTTCCTGGAGCTTCTCCAGGCGGCGGGCCACTAGGACCAAGTCGGCCCCAAGCTCCGCCAGTCGGTTCGCCATCGCGAATCCCAGACCGGTCCCACCGCCGGTCACCATGATACGGGCACCTCTATGAAGGTCTGAAGTGAACATGCCGCCTCCTGTCTCCTCGCTTCTTTGGGTTCCTATCGGGTTTCCCCTGGCAGCAACGGTTTTCCCAGAGCGACGTCCTAGGAGAGAGTAAGACCGAGCACGAACTGCGATCTATGAATGACTGGAGCCAGATTCTGCTGATCGCCTTAGGCGGAGGGGCACTGACCGTCGTCGGGTTGGTAGTCGGGATAAGGTACGCCGTACGCCGGTTCCTGGCTAAGCTCCTAAACTTTGTCCAGGTCCCTCCGGCACGGATCACGACAGAACGCCTCGAAGATGTTTCCGAGCACCCCGATCCTCGAGAGTGGGCTCCTTGGGTCAACGAACTGCAAGAAGCGAACTATCGCAGAGTCTCCACCTTCACCATCCCCGAGGTCCCCGGCCTCGTCTGCAGCGGTTGGCTGGAAGGTCCGGGCCGAACCGCGGTCCTCTACGATCACCCGCACCTCGGACAGTGGTGGGACTTGGTGATCTTGAACACCGACCGAACGACCATCACGGTCACCTCTAACCCGAATCTCGGAGATCTTCCGGCTCCGCCCTTCTCCTTTCGTACCGTCCTATCCGATATGGGGATCGCCCCGGGTCTCGAGGTTTTGGAGCGGGAGTTTCAGATGCGAGAGCACGACTTCCTCGAGCTCCCCACCCTTACGGAAGAGACTTTTCTCCAACGATTCAAACAGGACTACGCTGACCAGTCCGACTGGCGCAACGCTCACCAGCGCCCCACGAAAGATCAGGTGCGCGAACGCCTCCTCAACCAGAAGAAGCCCGTCGACGATGAAGCGGTCACCGAATACTGGACGCGGGAGTGCGAGCAGATGAACCTCACCTTGGAGGTAGGTCTACGGGAGCGCTTCGAAGCTCAGCAGCGAAGCAATAATAGTCCTGCTTATCGCTCCGGCGAACTGGTCTGCGTTCACGACGCACTGACCTCAGAACTGCTGCTAGAGAATCTTAAGCCGTTCATCGACGAAGAGGACCAAGGGAGCTACGAGCCGATCGGACTCCCGCCCGAGATCGAGAAAGCACCGCTATCGCAAAGCCTCGAACTGCTCAACCCTCGTCTGCCCGCGGGTGCTAGCTTCGAGCGCGTGGGTTCCGTCGACTTCCCCCTGCTGGCCTACTTCTACCTAGCCCCTAGGAGCCAAATCCCGATCGACTTGTTCCCCCACAAACCGATCTCCCCCGAAGATTGAAGGGCTCTAGAGCGCGGGTTTCGTGCCGGACGGAGGCTACTGGCTCTCTTCGTTGAGCACGTACACCTGGCGAGAAGGATCGTAGTAGTGCACGCTGGTCTGCGAAACCACATCTTTGGTCTCGCACCCGGTCAAGGCGGCGATCTTAGCCATCCACCCCCTGGGCACATCACGAAAGTCGTCCTGCTCTAGACGTTGAATGGTCTCGGGCGGCACGAGCAGTGCGACCGCCAGATGATGAATGGTAAATCCTGCTTCAGCCCGCAGTCTGCGGATGCGCATACCCAGTGTTTCTTCCACAGCGTACCCTTTCAACCCCTCGGTCGATCTCCTCCCCAAGCGCGCGGTTGGGAACGGGATCCTCCTGCTTTATGGAAAAGCAGGAGGCTTCCACCGCTTCGCGAGAATGCCGGCCGCACCATGCAACAGAACACGCAACTCCTCGGGCGAGAATTCCCGTTTCACATCAGCCGCGAGCCCGGCACCGGCCGCCTGCTGTTAGCCTATCGAGACGGTGCGGAGCTGTACGATTGGCCCCCCGAACGGAAGCTCCACAGCTTCGAGCCCTCCTCGGCCGATACCGAAGCGGTCGAAGGGATCGAGACTCTGTGCCCCTGGCTCGCCGGACCAGAGCAGGGGGAGGCCGGATGGGTCCACGCCGTGGCCTCCGACTCCTTCACCCTCATCGACCGTCAGCTCAGACCGGTCTTCTCCATCCCTCTCCCGGGAGGTGAGAGCGCCCGAAAACTGATCCGACTGAGTCCGACCTCCCTGTTACTCCAAGATGAGAACGACCAGGTCTGGCCCATCGAGATCCTCCCTAAAGATCTATCCGCCCAGTTTGGAGATCCCTGGCCTGTCCCTTGCCAGCCCTTAGGACCGGCGCCTAAGAGCAAGGGGGTTCTCTGTCTTGAAGCGGGGCGACTGCAGCTCCGGGATAGCCACAGCGGGCGCCTGCTCCACACCTGGCCCGGTGTCCACGGTGTGAGCACCGCTACTCTTCACCCCGAGGGGACAGCCGGTCTACTCTTCTCCGAAAACGGCCGGGCTAGCTATTGGGACCCCACCGGTGGAGAGACGCTCTTCGAACTGAGCACTCCGCTCACCCTATGGTCTGGAGTGCTCTGCCTGGAAGCGCCCCATCGCGGAGCAGCGCTGAGCGAGGACGGCGACGTCCTTCTGTTTTCGGCGGTCGATGGAGGTAGAGTGACCGTGGCCCGGGGACTCCCCGAACCGATCCACGCACTGAACTGGGACGGCACAGAGCTCCTAGCCCTCGATCAAAGTGGGAAGGTCTGGTCCCTCGCCCTCGACGGGCTAGCCGAGCAGATCCCTGGCCCTTTCCCCTGGGCGGGCTGGTGTACGGCAGCAGCCGGCTGGGACGACAGCTTCACTCTGGTCGGATCCGCCGAAGGACAGGTGGCTCTCTTCGACGGTACGGGCTCGCTATGTTGGGGCCCGGAGCCGCTCCATGCGGATTCAGTGGTGCATCTGTTCATTCGGGATCGGACGGCTCTGTCGGTGGGGGCCGACGGCTCGGTCTGCAGGCTTTTGCGAAACCCGAGTGCAGAGCTGCAGTGGGAATCGCTCCGGGAGCCCGACGGTACGACCGTGGTGAGCTGCTGCTTCGACCCCCGCTCCCAGAGTCTCGGACTCGGTCTAGAACAAGGGGTCATCGAGAGGCTGACTATCGAAGGGGCGCTGCCCCATCGGAGCTGGCAGCTACGGGATCAAAGGCTCGAAGAGCTGTCGGTGGGGCCCCAGCCCGGAACCCTCTTAGCCGTCACCGTCCAGGGGGGGGTGCGGCTCCTGAGCTAGGCCTGCCCCCTTCGGGGGACCGTTTAGGAAAGCTAGCAAGGCTCGGCGACCGCGTTCGATCTCCTCTTCGATGTGCGCCAGCTCCCCGAGCTCCACGCCCCCGCCCTCGGCCTCGATCCTCTTCTCAAAATCGCGAGCGAGGGCGTGCACCCGGATCAGACCTACCGAGATGGCAGCCCCTTTAATGGTGTGGAACGGCCGAGACGCCTCCGTAACCGGCGCTCCTCGCACGAGGAGCGAACGCGCCTCTTCCAAGCACCCCAGGGCCGATTCCAGGAACGTCTCTAGTAGCTCTATGCCGAACTCCCCGTCACCATCGAGCAGCTCTTCCAAAAAGTCGGTGTCGATGACCTCTAGCGAGATCCTCTCCATAGGTCTCCCTCTCTGACCGGTTGCAGACCCGGCCTCCCCTACTCCCTAGCCCTCGGAACAGCACGCGAACTCCAAAGACCGCCTCGCTGTTCCGACTTTGCGACATCGAGAACCTCCGGTGTACCGACCACATCGCTAACGGTCTATACCGGTACCCCTGCTTCGCTATCACCCTCTAAAAATCATCCATGGAAGACCTAGAACCCGCTCCCAGGGGATCGGTGGACGGAAGCGAACCCTGCGGCAGATGGTGGAGGAAGTTTTCCAGAACCTTGTCGACCAGTTCAGTGATCCGTTCACCTGCTTAAGGGAACTGATCCAGAACGCGATGGATGCCGGAACCGAAGGGATCGACGTGAGGACTCGGTACCTCCCCGACCCGGGAGGTATCTGTCTCGAGATTCGAGACTTTGGCGAAGGGATGACCCGCGAGATCATCGAGGGTAAACTTACCCGGCTCTTCAGTTCAGATAAGGAAGACGATCTGACGAAGATAGGGAAGTTCGGCATCGGCTTCGTCTCAGTTTTTTCCCTGAAGCCCGAACTGGTTCTCGTCGACACCGGCCGCGACGGCGAATACTGGCGCATCGCTTTCGACGGTGGAACCGACTTTCAGCTCTTCGAACTCCACGAACCTATCGAGGGCACCTCGGTGCGCCTCTACCGCTCGCTCGCGTACGAACAGTACGACGAGTTCGTTCAACGCGCTCTAGATACCGTGCGCCGCTGGTGTCGACACTCTGCCACCTCGATACTTTTCAACGGCGAAGAGATCACCGAACCGTTCGCGGTCGAGAGCCCTTGCCGGATCGAAAACGAGAGTGCCCTAGGCCATTTCAGCGTGGGACTTCACCCGGCAGAGTCCGGACCGTTCGGGCTCTACAATTCCGGGCTCACGCTGATGGAGGGCGAACAGGAAGCTCTGCCGGGCGTGACCTTCAAGATCCTCTCCAACCAGCTAGAGCACACCCTAACGCGCGATGCCGTCATCCAGGACGAGGGCTACGATAGAGTTATGAAGCGGCTCGAAGAGTTGGTGAACGAGGAGCTGTTCGAGCAGGTCTGGCGTCAACTGGGCGACCCCGAGCGCTCGAAGACCACGGCTGAAGCGGCCACCCGCCATCTGCTCTGGAAGCGAGGTCGACTCACCCGCGCCGAGAAGAGAAAGGTCCTCCTGGAAGACCTCCACCAACGCCCGGTGACTTGGCGAGATCTAGAAAAGACCGCCGACCGAGAGCAGCGTCTCTTCGCGACCGTCCAGGCCAGCCCCTTGAGCGAGCGCGCATCCCAGGAGGGGATCCCCGTGCTCGCGTTCTCTGCGACGGGCAGAGAAGCACGGCTCTTCGAACAGCTTTTCGAAGTGCCCGTGGCCCCTCTGGAAGAGAGTCTAGCCGTCTCTCGACCGGTCTCTCGCCCGGCCGGCTTTCAAGCCTTAGAGAGCAGCCTTCGGCGCCTGCTCCGCATGGGGCGTATCCACGTGACCTCGGTCGTGCCCGTGGAGTACCCTGGCTCTCTCCGACAACCGGACGATCCCCCCTGCCACTTCTCTTTAGGGTCCCAACATCTCGTACGCCGATACAGGAAGGGCTTCTGGGGGTCCCGCTACGTCTTGCCCCAGCAGCTCCTCCTGGACGTGGACCACCCCTTGGTTCGTAAGTGCCTGGCACGCCTGGAGGACCAGCGCGCCTTGCGGGTGGCTTCCTACGCCTTATGCAAGTCCGCCCTGCTCGACGACGGGCTCGATCCGAGGATGGAAACCCGACTCATGGAAACCTTGGTGGAGGTCTCCGTATGAGCGTCCGCAACCCCTTCAACGACTTCGTCTTCGTGGGCGCGACACCGTCGGATAAGGGGTCCTTTAGCGTCGCACTCGAGAGAGCGCTAGACAAGCTCGAGAAGTTTCAGCTACCTGAACCTGCCCACTTCATTCTGCAGTGGATGCA
>CAZDLH010000066.1:5587-9318 GCA_964505925.1 uncultured Burkholderiales bacterium | reverse complement strand
CAAGCCAGCCATCACTCCAATGCGCTCCGTCTGGTCCGCCAGGAGTCCGGGGTCGTTTCTCGCCGGGAAGGGTCCGATGAAGAGATCCTCGTCGAGATGCGCCCGGACGGCACCTGGGATGTGTACGAAGAGGGCCCGACCATCGCGGTGGGGCTGTGGAAGGACCGGCCCACCGTCGAACGGGTCCCCCGCCGAGGACTCTTGGGCGCGCTGGGGTTCAAGCGCACGGTAGAGCGGCCCAGCAACGGTAAGATCGAGCCCCACGAAGTGCGGCCTTTGACCTTCGTCGACGACGACGCTGCCGGCCGGGAGGTGTACCGCGATGTGGCCTTGCCCCCGGAGACGCAGCCGAAGCCGTGGAAGGCCCAGCACTATCAGGTGCAGATGCACTTCGGCGAAGGGGGGCGAGAGGTCCAGAGCACGGCCCACATCCAAGGCGTGGTCACCCGCTCTACCGATCGCCTGCCTCTGGATTTCGCCCGCTTCCCTAGCGCCCTTCAGGTGCTTCAAAGCGGAAAGCCGGGTCGCTTCGAGCACACCGACGAGGGCCTCTTGGTGGATAGCTCCCTGAAGCCCGAGGAGGCCTTCGACCTGGAGGTGAGCTACCGGGGGCGGCCCGAGTCCCTGAGCCACCCCGCCATCCCGGCGGACCTCGGGTTCCTCCCCCGCAAGACTTCGGTGGTGACCTTCAACGGTGTGACCCGCTCTTCGAGCTGGCTACCGGGGGATGACCACCCGAGCAACAAGGCCACTTACGAGTTTGAGATCCAGGTGCCGAAAGGGCATTTCGCTGTGGCCAACGGGCGCCTGGTGGCCGAGCGGACCACCGAGGAGGGCCAGCGAGTCTTCGAGTACAAGAGCGAGTTCCCGATGGCGAGCTATCTGACGTCGGTGAACGTCTTTAGCGAAGAGCACTACACTAGCACCGAGCTCTTCCCGAACTTTGAAGTGGTCCACCCCCGGGGGATGGAGAAGCAGGTGGCGGCAGACTTCCGGCACCACCCTCAGATGATGAGCTATCTGACCGAGCGGCTCGGCCCTTACCCCTTCGAGACCTACGGGGCTATCGTGACCGAGCTGCCGACCGATACCTATGCCAGTCGATTCACCGACGGCGAGCGCACCTTCGAGACCGATGTGAACTACCAGATCGCCTTCGAAGCTCAGACCCGCCCCATCTTTCCGCGCCAGAGCATCAAGGGGAGGGGCGATTACGAGGCCACCTTGATCCACGAGATGGCCCACCAGTGGTTCGGCAACGCGGTGACCAAGGCCAGCGAGCGGGATATCTGGGTGAACGAAGCCTTTCCGACCTACTGCGGAACGCTGTGGCTCGAGGAGCGTTTCGGGTCCAATGTGCTCGAACTCGAGATGAAAGCGCTTTACGATCGGGTGGCCAAGCACGAGTTCAAGGACACCATGGCCCGGCCCGACCGGGCTAAGCTGTTTTCCCAGGAGAACTACGCTCGCATGGCTTTGTCGATGCACGCTCTGCGTCGCACCCTCGGCGACGAACAGTTCTACGCCACCTTGCGCGGTGTCCTAGACGAGCACAAGTACCAGAGCATCACCGTGGACCAGATGACCGAGACGGCCAACCGACTCAATGAGAATCGGCTCGGCGGCTTCTTCCAGGAGTGGCTCTACAGCCCCGAACTGCCCCCCTATCCAGAGCAGGGGTCGGGCCCCCCCGCGGCGCCGCCGGTTCAGTCCGGCTCGCTCGACGGCTAGTCCGCTTCCGGCCCAGCGGACGGTTCGGTCAGCGCCACCATTCGGACCGGCTCCTCGTAGAAGCAGGCCCCACCGCCGGAGTCGGTTTCGTGGGCTTCGATCAGATCGTTGGGGCACCAGCCTCCGAACAGACGGCTTCCGCCCTTGGGCAGCACGACCAGCTCCGGATGCAGCCCTCGCTCTCGCTGGAGCAGCACCTCGAGGCCACCCTTTCGACTCTCGAGGCGGACCCGCTGACCGCTCCGCCAGCGTGGGTCGGCTCTTTCGGAGATGCGAGCCAGCGGAACGCTCGGCGGCTCTACCGACCACTGCGAGCACTGGGAGTCGGGGTGGGACAGGGCCATCAGGCGAAAGGGGAACGTTTCATCGGTCGAGGCGGTGTCGGTCGAGACAGGGTGGGTCGACGGGGTCGGACGGACCGATGAACCAGGGTGCGAAGGCTCGCTGGTGATCAGGTCGACCTTGCCGTCGGCGGTGGGGAAACGGCGACCGGAGAACACCACGTGGGGCGCACCCGGCTGTCGGACCGCCACTCCACGAAACAGTGCCCGGTCCACTTCGGGAACCAAGAGTCGCTCTTTCCACTCCTGGGGGGTGCCGTCCAGCAAGCCTTCTAGCCCTACGCGCCGGGCTAGCTCCCGATGGATCCACAGCTCGTGTCGAGCCTGACCGGGCGGCTCCATCACCGGCTTTGAGGCCCGCAGGAAGTGATTGCCGTAAGCTCCCATCACATCGTCATCCTCCACCATGGTCAGCGTCGGGAGGACCAGATCGGCGCACCGGGTGGTATCGGTGTGATGGGTCTCGACCACCACGGTAAAGTCGGCGCGCTCTAGCTCCCGGGCCACCCGGCGCCCGTCCGGCAGCATGGCAACCGGATTGCCGGCGGTGATCCAGATCGCCCGCACCGGCGGATCGGCGGCCTCTAGTTCGGCGCCCAAGCGAGCTTCGGAGAAGGTTCTCGGCGGTTCGGGTTCGGGGGGCAGATAGCGCCGGGAGAAGCTGCGCCGCCTTCCGTGGTAGAAGCTCACGCAGGCGCCGGGTCGACCGATGTTGCCCGAAACGGCAGCCAGCGCGTCCAAGCAGCGCACGGTGGCGGCCCCGTTGCTCCGGCGCGGAGCGCCCCAGCCCACCAGGATCGACGACGGCCGAAGCTCATCGTAGAGTTCGGCCAAGCGAAACCCGTCGGTCGGCGAGATGTCGGCGCGCCGGAAGCGCTCCTCCACAGAGACCGCGTGGGCCATCCGCAGGAACGGCTCTAGGTTGGCGCAGTAGGCCGGGGCCTCGGGGTCGAGTCGACCGCGCTGCTCGAGGTAGCTCACCAGAGCTAGCGCCACCTGAGCATCGGTACCCGGCCGAGGGGTCAAGAACAGGTGGCATAGAGAGGCCGCCTTCGTGGGTACCGGGTCGAGCCCCACCAGCACGGCCCCTCGGCGCTTCGCCTCCAGCAAAATAGGCAGTAGATGCACCGACGAAGTGTGGACGTTCTTGCCCCAGATCACGATCAGGCGCGCGTTCAGGAGGTCCTCCGGGTCCGAGGAGTCGGAGATGCCGAAGTCTTGCTCTTGAGCCCACTCGCCGGCCCCGGAACATATGTCGCCGCGCTTCACGGCGGTGGGGCCGAACTGTTCGAAGAAGACCGAGGTCAAGCTCTTCAGGTAGCCCATGGCGCCGCCGGAGCGATAGTGGAGTACGGCCTCAGAACCGTAGCGTTGACGTATCTCTAGCAGGCGCTCAGCGGCGACCTCGAGCGCGGTCTCCCAGGGCACCGGCTCCAGCTCTCCTCGGGGGCTGCGCAGAAGCGGATTTAAGAGCCGCTGGGGGCTGTGTTGTCGTTGGGGAAAGCGCGCGGTTCGCGGGCAGACGAAGCCTCGGGTGGTGGGGTCTGCGGGGCTCCCTTTCAGAGCCACCAGCCTACCGTTTTCCACGTGGGCCTGGAGCGTGCAGGCGTCGGGACAGTCTCGACAGCAGGCGGTCGATCCGGTCTCCAAAGCGCCCTC
>CAZDLH010000066.1:0-5577 GCA_964505925.1 uncultured Burkholderiales bacterium | reverse complement strand
TGCTGGCGGTGGTCCCTGTCTCATTTGCGCCCTTTTTCCCGGTCTATCCTTCGTCGTCCGGGGCGGGGGGGGTCGGGGGGCGCAGCCCCAGGTTCCAGTAGACGGTGACCCGGGTAACGGTCTCTCCCTCGGAGTCCTTGAGCAGCGCGGTGGCCGCCGTCTGCTCTATCGTGCGCCAAGGCAGGTCTGCGGGGATCGAGCAGGTGCAGGTGAGCTCTCCCCGGGCCTTCTTCAGGTAGTCCACCTCCAGGCGGGTCACGATGAAGCGCCCCCCCGGTGGGCATAGCGTGAGCAGCGCCAAGTTGGCCGTCAACTCTCCTAGATTGCCTAAGGCCAGCGCGTGGATCGAGTTCAGGTGGTTGCGCACCGCTCGACGGTCGGGCATGGTGACCATAGCGTTGCCTTCGGACATCTCCCAGATGTCGGCTCGCAGGGTGCCTGCGTAGGGAACCGCCAAGCCGACGATCCGACTAAATAGCCAGCGCCCGCCGGGGAGTCTCTTACAGATGGACGATATGCGTTGAAATTTCTCGATCACCCGTCACACTACTCCGCCGGCTTCCCAAGCTCCTGGCAAGGTTAAGACCAGGTTTCTGCATAGGGGAAGCGTGGGAAGGTTGCTTAAAGTGGGGCGTGTAGAGGAGATGACCGTGAACAGCTATCAAGCCGTAATCGTTGTATCGTTCGGAGGGCCCGACGGCCCGGATGATGTGATCCCGTTTCTCGAGAATGTCCTCCGGGGCAAGAACGTTCCCCGGGAGCGGATGATGGAGGTTGCCGAGCACTACTTCCATTTTGGCGGTAAGAGCCCGATCAACGAGCAGAACTTAGCGCTCATCGAGGCGCTCCAGGCCGAACTCAAGCGCAACGGGCCTGACCTTCCGATCTATTTCGGAAACCGGAACTGGCAGCCTTATCTGGCCGATACGTTGGCCCAGATGCGCGACGACGGGGTCGAGCGTGCCCTCGCTTTCTTCACCTCCGGCTTCTCTAGCTACTCCGGCTGCCGACAGTACCGAGAGAACATCGCTCAGGCGCAAAAGCAGGTGGGGGAGGGGGCTCCGAAGATCGACCTCCTGCGAAAGTTCTACAATCATCCCGGCTTCATCGAGACCATGGTGGAGCTCGCCCAAGCCGAGCTAGCCGGTCTCTCCCCAGAGGGGCGGGCGGCCAACAAGCTGATCTTTGTGGCCCACTCCATCCCCCAGGTGATGGCCGACCACTGCAGCTACGAAGAGCAGCTCCGAGAGGCCTCGGGCCTCATCGCCGAGCGGCTGGGGCTAGAGAACTGGGAGCTGGTCTATCAGAGCCGGAGTGGACCGCCGTCCCAGCCCTGGCTAGAGCCGGATATCTGCGATCGCATCGAGGAGCTGCCCAGCGAAGGCTACCGAGCGGTCTCGGTGATACCGGTGGGATTCATCTCCGATCATATGGAGGTCCTGTTCGACCTCGACACCGAAGCCGTGGAGAAGGCGGCCGAGTGCGGTCTAGAGATGGCCCGGGTTCCCACCGTGGGTACCCATCCTAAGTTCGTCGCTATGATCGCCGAGCTGATCCGGGAGCGGGTGGGGATGCAAACCGAGAAGCGGGCGCTGGGTGCCCACGGTCCGAGCCACGATGTCTGTCCTGCCAACTGCTGTCTTTACCCCCGGAGTCGTCCTCTTCAAGGCGCCGTCCCTAGTAGCGCGTAAACCGGTAGTTTAGAGGCGGGGTAGACGGTTTCCGACTTCTGTAAGGGTCGGGCGATATCTTCGGCTTATGGATATCCGTAGCTTAAACCGAAGTCTCCCCACGCAGGCCACTCCGAAAGGGCGCGAGCTCGCCGAAACCATGCTGCGGGGACCGCGCCTCAACGGCGATCTCAAAGAGGCGGCCCTCGAGCAGCTGAGCACTGTGCCCGAACCGTGGCTCGAGCGCCTCAAGGATGAGAACATGGCCTTCGTGGCCCTGGGCTACGGCGAGGACCTCTCCCAGACCGACCTGCTCTGGTCGTACACCCCCGAAAGCGTTCGCGCCGAGTCGCGGATGGCCGGTGAGCTGGTGGCCCAGGCGGTGGAGCAGTTCGAAGCGGAGATGGCCGAAGAGCTCAAGGACGTCGACGAGTTCCAAGCGGTGATGGCCGAGCGGGAGAAGCCTTTCCTGCTCTCGGAGAAGCTGAGTCAAAAGCTTCAGAGCCACGGCATCGCGAGCGCTATGAAAGTTTCGCGGGACGCTATCCCGCTGCTGCACTTAGAGCAAGAGTTCGGGATCGAGTCCCCTCGAGAAG
This sequence comes from uncultured Burkholderiales bacterium, assembly GCA_964505925.1. Classification (GTDB taxonomy): domain Bacteria; phylum Vulcanimicrobiota; class Xenobia; order Xenobiales; family JADMJV01; genus JAEXNA01. The sequence goes on along the minus strand of CAZDLH010000066.1, from coordinate 3,311 downwards.
GGGGCGACCCGGAAGTCCAAGCCCTCTTTCGGGAGACCCTTCAGGACTTAAACGGAATTCTTCTAGAGGATCTCGACAGCGCCGAGTTGACCGATGAGACGATGCTGCAGCCGAAGAACGGAGTGGTCTTGGTACCGTTCGGCCAGTACGGCGGGCGCATGCTGAGCCCCGTCTCCAAGGAGAGTTACGCTCAGATCAGCGGCGCTGAGATGGACCAGCACTACGGCGCTCACTACTGGGAGCCGCGCATCATAGCTCTAGACGACGATGTCGTCAGCCTACCTTCGAAGAAGACGGGTTTTCACTCGGTCTTGCTGCACGAGACTGGGCACGGTATCGACTATATCGCCGAGCAGATGCCGGACCTCGAGCACCGCCAGACTGTCGACAGCCTCTTCAGCCAGGCCATGGAGCAAGAGAAGATGGGTGAGCGACCGTTTCTGACCCCTAGAGCTCGGGACAACGTTCGGGAGTATTTCGCCGAGGGCGTCGAAGCGTACCTCACCCAGGAGACCGGAGAGTCCGCCGATTTCTATAAGCCTGAGAACAGCAGTTCGGAGCTCCAGGAGCGCGATCCCGCACTTTACGGCTACCTCGAGCAGCTCTTTCAAAAGTAGTTCGCGCCTAGCTAGCGCTCCCTTGAGCGAAGAAACCGACTCGCGACCTAGTGGGGGTTCCCTCCGCTGTTGACGAACCTTTCCTTAGGTAGAGCGCTCGGTTTCCGAACCGCGCGGGCGATAGTCCCGACCAGGAGCGCTTTCCCGGGAAGAGAAGTCGTTACGTAGAATGGACGCGAGGGTAGGAGATCGGATAAGGCTCGAGATCGGCGACGTGGCTGCCGGTGGTGAAGGCGTCGGCAAAGTTGACGGCTTTGTCTTTTTCGTTCCCGGCGGAGCCCCCGGCGACGTCTTGGAAGTCGAGATCACCGTGCTGAAGAAGAAGTACGGAAGGGCGCGGCTGGCCAAGGTACTGACCCCGTCCCGGCGGCGCGTGAAGCCGCCTTGCCCGGTCTACGACCAGTGCGGGGGCTGCCAGTTCCAGCATCTCGATTACGATGCCCAGCTGGCCTACAAGACCAAGATGGTCCAAGACGCGGTGGAGCATCTGGCCGTCCTAAGGGGGGTCGAGGTGCGACCTTGCCGCGGCATGAAAGACCCCTGGTACTACCGTAATAAAGCGCAGATGATGGTGGCCGGTCGGCGCTATCTCCCTTTACCGAGCGATCGGGACGGGGAGCCGAAACTCCCTCCCAGGATCAGCCCGTACTTCGGATTTTACACTCAGCGCACCCATCGGGTGGTGCGCGTGGAAGAGTGCATGATCCAGTCCCGAAGCAATAACGCTGTACTCCACGCCGCTCGAGATATGGTCGAGCGCCTCCAGTGGGAGCCGTTCGACGAGAACAGCGGCCAAGGGATCCTGAGGTACGTGATCGCCCGCTCTACCCAAAGCGGCGACACTATGCTGATCCTGGTGACGACCCAGCCCAGCCTGCCGCACATCAAAGAGTTCGTCTCCGGGGTGCGCCAACGAGTGCCGAAGCTCAAAGGGGTCTCGGTCAATCTGAACCCGCATCGCACCAACGTACTGCTCGGTTCGACCACCCGGGTGGTATGGGGTCAAGACCACCTGCTCGAAGAGGTGGGCGACCTGAAGTTTCGCATCTCCCCCGCCTCCTTTTTTCAGGTTAACCCTTGGGGTCTCGAGAGCCTCTACGAGGCCCTCGACGGCGCCTTCGCACCGCGCTCCAAGGAGGCGGTACTCGACCTGTACTGCGGGGTGGGCAGCCTCTCGCTTCACCTGGCCCGGCGGGCTCGCCGGGTGGTGGGGATCGACTCCTGCGGTCCAGCCATCGAAGATGCGATCATCAACTCGGAACTCAACGATCTCAAGAACACCTATTTCACCGCCGGAGCGGTGGAGAAGGTGTTGCCCCGGCTCTACCAGCAGGGCGAGCGGTTCGCAGCAGCGCTTCTCGACCCCCCTAGGAAGGGGTGTGCGCCCGAGGTTTTGAACACCATCTCGCGTATGCGCATCCCACGTCTTGTTTATGTCTCTTGTAATCCGGCGACACTCGCCCGGGATCTCGGCTTGCTGAACGAGCACGGCTATCGAGCCCACTCTCTGCAGCCGATCGATATGTTCCCGCAGACCTATCACGTAGAGGTGGTCGCCACCATCTTCCGAGAGGGGCGCTAGTTGGCACTCCACCTCTCCGAGACCACCGAAACGGTACTGCGGCGGGCTCACGAAGTCTCCCGGCGTTGGAAGCATCACTACCTCTCGTGCGAACACCTGGTGATGGCCTGCTGCCTCGAGGATCCGACCTGCGAACAGTGGCTTCAGGGCCAAGGCCTAACGGTGGACGAGTTCGAGGAGGCGGTCCTGGAACTGGTCCCCACCGGCGACGACCGCCCGATCTGGGATGGGGTGCCGGAGAGTCCGCGCTACCGCCGAGTGATGGCCAAGTTCGCCCAGGCCGAGGCCGAGGACGCGAGATCCCACCGCGTGGAGCCGTTTCATATCCTGCAGGGGGTGCTCCGGGAAGGTCTGGGGATACCGTGCCGCATCCTGAGCCGAGGGGGCGGGAGCGAGCGAGCCGGTGGAGCCTCCGGCAGTCCTGCCTCCAGGGCGGGAGGGGGCGGCGGCCGGGCGAGTGCAGCCCGGAGCACCGAAAGACAGGACAAGAAGAGCAAGACACCGTTTCTGGATAAGTATTCCCGCGACATCGTCGATATGGTTCACCAAGGGAAAGTGGACCCGATCATCGGTCGCAACGACGAGGTTCGTCGAGTTCTTCAGATCTTAGCCCGCAAGACCAAATCGAACCCGGTGTTGATCGGTGAGGCGGGCGTCGGGAAGACCGCCGTGGCCTTCGGCTTGGCGCGGAGGATCTATGAGGAGCGCGTTCCCGACGCTCTCAAGGATAAGCGGATCCTGGAGCTTTCGCTGTCGTCGATGGTGGCCGGGGCCAAACATCGAGGAGAGTTCGAAGAGCGCTTAGAGGGGGTCGTCAAGGAGACCATGGCCGACCCCACCATCATTCTGTTCATCGATGAGATCCACCAGCTGGTAGGGGCGGGAGACTCCCGGGGGGGGATGGATGCCAGCAACATCTTGAAGCCGGCCCTGGCCCGGGGTGAGCTGCGGGTTCTCGGGGCTACCACGACCGACGAGTTCCGCAAGTATATCGAGAAGGATCCGGCGCTGGAGAGACGCTTTCAGCCGGTCCTGGTGGGAGAGCCATCCGAGGAGGAGGCTCTCGAGATGCTGCGGGGCATGGACGCCACCGAGGATGGGCCGACCACGCT
>CAZDLH010000065.1:0-9362 GCA_964505925.1 uncultured Burkholderiales bacterium | reverse complement strand
GTCGCGCTCCTCGATCTTTGGCCCTCGGGGGCCTCGGAGTGAACTACGACGCTCAGTCTTCACCGCCGTCGGGCGGCGAGAGCGGGATCACCACCGGCTCCGGTGGTGGAGGCGGTAGCTCGATCTGTTGGGCGGGCGGGGGAGGTAGCTCCACCGGCACCGGCGCCACTGGCTCGATCGCTTCGCTCGGTGCAGGCGGCGGTTCGGCGGGCGCTTCACCGCCACTGTCGGACGGGGGAGTAAAGTCGAAGTCGATCTGGGTGGGTATGGGGGCGAAGGTGTCCTCGACCACCGGGCTCTCCGCCTCGGCGGCCGCCTCGACCGGGGTCTGCTCCTCCGCCTTGTCAGCATCGGAATCATCCTCGCTGGCCGCTTTACTCGGGTCGAAACTGGGCGCCCCGTGCTTGCTGCAGAACCTCCTGGTGATCTCGGAAGGGGAGACCAGTTTACGGGTACTGGTGGGGCAGTTGGGGCCGACCCGAACCCCGCTCTCAGAGCAGACCAGAAGTCCGAGTTTGCTCGGATTGGTGATCGGGAGTTTGCTCTCCTCGACGTTGCGGAGGGCGTGCTTGGTCACCTCGACCCAGATGCTGGCCGGGAGATCTCCGCCGAAGCTTCGCCACATCTGAGAATAGTCGTCGTTGCCGCACCAGACGGCCGTGGTGTAGTCTCGGGTGAACCCGACGAACCAGGCGTCACGGTAGGAGTCGGTGGTGCCGGTCTTGCCCGCGGTCTCGTGGTTGGGCAGGTAGGCCCTACCGCCGGTCCCGGAGACCACGACCCCCCTCATCATCTTCATCATCTCGCTGGCCGTAGACTCGCTGAGGACGTCCTTTTTCTCCGGGAAACGGTTGTCGATCACGACGTTACCGTCGCGGTCGGTGATGAGCTTGATGGGTGAGGCGGGGATCCGGATCCCGCTGTTCGGGATGGTAGAGATGGCGTCGGCCATCTCTAAAACGGTCAGATCGGTAGCTCCCAAGGCCAAAGAGTAGAACGGGTTCATCTTTCCCGTAACCCCGAGGCGGCGGGTGACTTCGATCACTCTGTTCGGACCGGTGAGCTGCATCAGTTTGACGGCGATGATATTCACGGACTGACGGAAAGCGTTGTCCACCGAGACGTTTCCGGAGAAGCGCCCGGTCGAGTTCTTAGGCTTCCATCCGTTGATGTCCAAGGGGGCGTCCAGCATGCTCATGTCCGCTCGATAGCCGCACTCTAAGGCGGTGGCGTAGACGAAGGTCTTGAAAGACGAGCCGGGCTGTCGCTCCGCTTGCCACGCCCGGTTGAACTGCGCTTCGTCTTGCCAGCCGGTCCCACCGACCATAGCGCGGATGTAGCCGGTTCCATTTTCGACGGTCACGAAGGCTGCCTGGTGCACGTTGAGCGCTGCCCGATCTCGGGCCACCGCCTCTTTGACGATCTGTTCCCCCTTGTTCTGGAGCGACAGGTCTACGGTGGTGTAGATATTGAGGCCGCCTTGAAAGAGCATCTCTTCATCGAACTGCTTGTACAGCTGTTTGATGACGTAGCTAGTGAAGTAGGGGACCCGAAGCACGGTGAACTCAGCCTTCTTGCGGCTGGCGTAGGTCTGCTTTTGTACCTCGGCCCAGGCCTGGTCGTACTCCTCGGGGGTCAGCGCTTCGATCTCGAGCATCCGGTCTAAGACGATCTTCTGCCGCGCCTTGGCGGCCGCTTCATCGACGAAAGGGGAGTAGTCCGAAGGGGCTTGAGGAAGGCCAGCCAGGAGGGAGGCTTCGGCGGCCGTCAGATCTTTGGGGCGTTTACCGAAGTACTGATCCGCGGCCGAGTGCACCCCGTAGGCTCCCGCTCCGAAGTAGATCTGATTGAGGTACAGTTCCAGAATTTCGTCCTTGGTGAAGCTCTTCTCGACCTCTAGGGCTACCAGGACCTCCTTGAGCTTGCGGTCCAGGGTCTGCTTCGGGCTGAGGAAGAGGTTCCGGGCGAGCTGCATGGTGATGGTGCTGGCCCCTTGGGTCCCTCCGTCGGAGCTAGCTCTGGAGGCTACCGCTCTCAAGACCCCTTTGGGGTCCACGCCCCGATGTTCGTAGAACCGACTATCCTCGATGGCGAGGACCGCTTCTAAGAGATGGGGGGAGACCTGGTCGAGGTGGGTCCAAGTTCTGTTCTCGCGGTAGAGGGTTCCGATCAGCGTGCCGTCGGAAGCGAAGATCCTGGTGGTCAGAGACGGTTCGTAATAGGTGAGGGTGGAGACGTCCGGGAGCTCGGCTCGATAGTGGTCCAAGACGGAGCGAACGGTCGCCACCCCGGTTAGAACGGACGCCAGGATGACCATCGCCAAACCGAAGAAGGTGCCGAGACAGCTCCTCTTTGTCTTGATCGCTCTTAGGCTTCGTTTCAACTCTCCACCGGCGAGCCTCTGCCCGCAGCCCTTTCTGTGCGCGATCGGGATAAGCGATCGCGGATTGCAAACTCTTTACCAGATACCGTTGGCCCAAAACCTTGGCCGTCCTCTCCGAGCCTCGGGTAAGCCGAAAGCCACGAAGGGAGATCCCTTCGCGGTCACAAACAGACGGGCTATGAGTGAACTGATCGTCAAAGCATTTCCCGCTCTTCGTCCCACTCCCGAGAAGGCCGCCGAGGTGGCTTCCGTGCCGTACGATGTACTCGACGGCGAGGAGGCCAGGCAGATGATCGAGGGGCGACCGCTGTCGTTTCTACGCGTGGGCCGGGCCGAAGCAACGCTGTCTGCCGAGGTCGATCCGTACAGCCCCGAAGTGTATCGGAAGGCGTCGGACAACCTGAGGGCTCTAGTCCAGGCTGGTCATCTGATCAAAGAATCCTCTCCTAAGCTGTATCTGTACCGGCTGACTTGGCGAGGCTGGAATCAGGTCGGTGTGGTGGGGGCCTACTCCGTCGAAGCGTATCGGACGGGTCGTATCAAAAAGCACGAGAAGACCCGGGCCGCGAAAGAGGATGACCGAACCCGGCATATCCTGGAGACCAAAGCGCAGACCGGGCCGGTGTTTCTGGTTCATCGCCCGAGCGACGAGCTGGCCGCACTGACCAAAGAGTTCTTCGACGCCTCACCGAAAGCCGTTTACGATTTCGAGGCCGGAGACGGCGTGCGACATGAAGTTTGGCTCCTGGAGGAGCCCGCTCGATGGGAGGATGCCCTGGAGGGCGCGGGCGACTTCTATATCGCCGACGGACACCATAGAGCCGCATCGGCCGAGCGCGTAGCTCGGGAGCTAAAGGCGGCAGGTCAAGACCCCGCGGCTCGCTTCCTGGCCGTCGCCTTCCCTACCGATCAGGTTCGGATCCTCTCCTATCACCGGGTGGTCACCGAGCTCGGAGAGAAGACGGCAGCCGACGTTCTCACAGAGGCCAAGGAGCGCTTCGCGGCCCGAGTTATGGACGAGCTAGAGAGCGGCGAGAGCCCTGGAGAGCCGGAGCTGGGCCGGGTTCGAATGTATCTTCAAGGGGTTTGGTACGAGATGACCCTGCCGGAATCCGGTGGGGGGGAAAGCGTGGCCGATGGCCTCGACTCCGCGGTACTGCAGCGGGAGTTTCTCGAGCCGGTCTTCGGGATCGCCGATGTCCGCTCCGATCCTAGGATCGACTTTGTCGGTGGGATCAGGGGCGTGGGGGAGCTCGAGACCTGGGTCGACTCCGGCAAGGCTGCGGTCGCCTTCGCCATGGCGCCGACCGCCCTGGAGTCGCTGCTGGAGGTCTCGGATGTCGGGGAGGTTATGCCCCCGAAGTCGACCTGGTTCGAGCCGAAGCTCCGCGACGGACTGCTGTCGAACTCCTGGTCTTAGTGAGACTGCTCGACCTCTTCGGTTAGAGTCTAGCCGAAGAGGTTGAGCAGTATAAAGATGGCCACTCCGGTGACCGACACGTAGAGCCACAGGGGGAAGGTCCATCGGGCCACTCGTCGATGGCTCGAAAACCGCTGGGTCAGGGCTAGACCCGAGGTGATCAAGACCATCGGAAGAGCCACTACCGAAAGCACGATGTGGCTGATCAAAACGAAGAAGTAGACGGTCCTGATCGGTCCGACCCCGGTGAACGGAGTATCGCCGTGGGCGTAGTGGTAGATGACGTAGCTCAGCAGAAACAGCGCCGAGAAGGTCAAGGCCGAGAGCATCAGGCGTCGATGGCGCTCTAGCTGGTTTCGCCTAACAGCCCGGTAGCCCAAGACCAGACAGGTCGCCGACAGGGTGTTCAAGAGAGCGTTCAACGGTGCGAGGAACGAAAAGTCGAGTTCTTCGGAGCCGCCCATCCCGTAGATCAGCCAGAACAGAAAAGCGCAGGCCACGACCGATACCGCTACGCTCCCGATGAGAATGGTCGCGGGAACGGCTTCGGTCGTCTCTGATTCGCTCGTTCGCGTAGTCACTGTGCCTCCACCTGTGCTTCTCCACCCCCCGTGCGTCGATATCTCGAGCCGGTTCGTGGCCCGATGTTAGATTCCGGACCGGCGGAACAGAAAGCGAGAGCCCCCGCCGTGTTCGGCTACAGAGGCTCTCGATTTCTGCTCGTTCAGGCTTGGCTACGGTTTAGCGAAGGCCAAACTCGTCTTCCATCTCGATCTCGAAGCTTTTGCCGGAGTACGAGAAGGTGACCGAGTCGGTCGAGATCGCCGAAATCCTGTAGTCGGCCAGCTTCTGACCTACGGTCACGAGGTAGGACGAGGCGCCGGAGTTGACGATCGCGTAGCGGCCGGAACCCGAGCTAACGATACCGGTGACGGTCACCTCGGGAGCGGGGATGATCTCCTCTTCGATCTCCTCTTCGATCTGCGGTCCCCGGGCAGCGGGTGGTACAGTGACTTGAGGAGCAGCCGCGATGCTGGGTGCAGCGGCGGGTCGAGAAGTACGGGCGGGGGCGTAACTAGCGTACACTTCTCCGCTCAAAATGGTGTTGACGAAGGGGTCCCTCGAAACGATCTGAGGCTTCATCGGTAGCCCTATTGAGGGAGCCGCTTCAGCGGGGGCCGGACTACTGACTGCAGGGGTCTCTCCCTCGATATTCACTTCACCGGTCGCTTCACCCTCTTGGGCGAAAGCTGCCGTACTGAGCAGTCCGGCTGCGAGTAGGACGGCGAGTTGCCTCTGCAAAGACTTGATGTTCATGTTGCCTCCTGTTGGTACCCTGAAGATTTCTCGTCCTACAGGGCGGCTCCTGCCGCTTGCCGCTGGACTGAGCGGGATACATGGCTCTTGTCGTCTTAGACATCCGCTTCTTCCGGAATGTTCCCGAAAGCGTGAAATTTTTCTTCGAAGCGATATTCAGCGAGGTGCCAGGGCGAGGGATCGAGGTCCAGGCTGCCGTCCACGGAGGCCACCACGGTCACCGCGAGATCCTCGGGTAGCTCCTCCCAGCCGAGGATCGGGATCCCGCCGCAGTGTCGGCGCACGACCTGCCGGATGAACTCTCGGCAGTCACAGTCGGTGATCACCACGATCCTGGGGCCCGGCGCAGCCTGCTGCTCGAGGAGTATACCGATGAGCCGTTCGACTCGCCGCGAAGAAGCGCTCTCTGGGGCGTCGGGTTCATGCTTCCACTCGACCGCATTGAGTTGGCCCGCTTCGTCTTGCCAACGGGCTAGGTTTCTTCGAAGGGCATCGCGTCGAAGGGTGCGGTAGGCCGCTTCGTGGTCGCCCTCGCGCTCTAAGGCGGTCAGCGCCGATTCGCAGAAGGGGCCGGGGCCCTCCAGGACGAGATCGTCTTCGATGAGGCTGATCAAAAGGGGGTAGAGCCGATGGAACCGTTGGCTCAAGAGGGTGGGGGTCAAGGCGGGGTTCTCCGCTTGGAAGCCGGAGTTCAACCATCGCCATACGTCCGCCCAGCCCAAGAGGTGAGAGTATCCGGTGAGAGCGTTGCTGAGCAGGTGATAAGCGATGGCTCCGGGCCCGTCTAGAATCAGTAGGCTCTGGGTATCCACCGACGCGACCTGGGACCGGCCGATCCACTTGGCGGGCAGCTGGAACGTCGAATCTAATGTTTCCACCCCGATGAGGCGATCCAGCTCCTCCGGCGGGCCGACAACGATATACTTGCTGGGCTCTACTCGACCCTCGAGTTCACTCGCTCTAGCGCCCTCGGTGCGGTAGAGCCAGAAGTCCTGAAGCCCTTCGGTCAGCTCGAAGGCCCAGCGGACCGTCGGCCAGTTTCGCTCCGAGCACAGGCTTTCGAACGCCTGCTCGACTTGCCAGCGGACCTTCCCCAGGAACTCCGCCATCGCCTGGGCCCCTTCGGCTGCTCCTCGGGGGTGCTCTAGGACCAGGGTGATTCGAGGTTGGAACACCTTCTCGTGGGTCCTCAATACGACCCACCCTCGCTCTTCGGCCTCGCTTTTCTCTGCGCACCCGCCTTCGCAAAGCTCGCGGACCAGCTCTGGGTCGCTCCAGGTACCGTCGGCTGTTAGGTGGGAGGATCGAGCTGCACTCTGTAGAGAGCCAGGCTCGTTCAAGGTTGGGCCCGTTCGGTCGTTTCCGCGACACCGGCGTCGTCGGCTTCGGTACCGGATTTTGGCTCGGCGACGGCTGGGGTGATAAAGAAAGCTTGGCGCCCAACGAGATCTTGGTCGAAATAGATCTCCACCTGGTAAGCGCCGGTGAGGAAGCCGCCCGGCGGGGGTTCGAAGCTAAAGATGCTGTCTTGTCCAGGTCCGGGCGACGGATTGGAGGCCACCGCAACGAGTTCGCCGTCGGCTAACCGCTCGACATCGTAGGCCGACCAGATGGTCCGAACCGTGGTGCCCGCCGGGATCTCCGAAGTGGCGACGCGCAGGTGGATCTTCGAGGTGTCGGCGGTGAACGACGAGCGGGGGTCGGCCTCGAGGTCGTCTTGGAGCTCGAGATATTCTGGCTCCGGGAAGCTGGTGCTCGGCGGTGCTTCGGGGTTTTCGATCTCGAACCGACCGTAGTCGAGCACGCTGTCGCTCTGCTCGGAGCGGAAGACGATCTGGTAAGGGCCGGGCTGCCAGCCCTCCTCGGGGCGCGCGAAGGCGAGGATGCGTCGCTGGGGGGTGCCCGTGCTCTGAACGGCTGGGCTGAACTCGGTATCGGCTTGAGCTACCGAGCGAAAGGAAGCGAAGAGGGGGCTGCGCGGATTGAGGGCCTCGGGAGTGACGACCGCGTAGATGGTCTCGGAGTCGGCAGGGAAACGCGTTCTGGCCTGCCCGTCGGGCGAGAGACTGTAAACGATAGCTTTCAGACGGGCCTGAACGTCCGGTGGTCGGGGGGCTGAGCGGTGAGGTCGAACGGGGTGCGTGGCTATCGGCTCCGGGGCCTGGGGTTGGGAGTACGGCGTCGGAGAGGGGGAAGGCTCCGGCGTTCGGGGGGTCGTCGGGCTAGGAGTAGCCAACGGCTCCTCCTGCAGGCGAGCTTCTTTCATGTAGCTCACGACGCTTGCGGTGAGCACCGCTAAGAGAACCAGTAGAACGAAAACACGACTCTTCATCCTCGCTTGGCTTCCGGCTTCGAGCGCACGCTCCTTCTGAGGTTCGAGAGCAGGCCGGATCGGAGCCGGATGAGAAACCCGTGCGGCATGAGATACGATCCCCGGGAGATTCTCGACGCTAACGCCGCGCTGCTCGAAGAGGCCTCGCTGTTGGCGCAGCCGGACCCCCCTGTACTGCTAGCGGCCACCACCTGGGGTAGAAGTAGCGATCCGGCGCTCCTGAGCGCCGTGGAGCGGTACCGGGTGGGTATCGGAGCCCACGGTTCGATGGTCGCTCGTCTCCCTTGGGCTCTGGCCTACGAGCTCTTCCCGCCTGAGGCCAGGGAGAGGCTCCAGGCGCTGGAGATGACGCTGGAGCTTCCGGTCTGCGCGACCGTCTCGGGCCGGTGGTGGGTCGAGAGTTGGCCCCGCCCGCGTTTAAGAGGGAAGGGGTAAGCCCGCCCCTAGCAGCGCTGCTAGGGGCGGGCGTCTCGAGGAGAGTCTACTCTTCTTGAGCCAAGTCCTGGTGCATCCAGCGAGTGAGTAGAGGGCTCAAGAGCAGGCATAGAGCCGCACCCACGATGGCGGCGATACCTATGGTGAAGAAGACGTCACCGTAGATGTTCACCGTCTCTATCGGGGGAGGGATACTCCCATCGCCGCCATCGTCGCTCTGCACGCCGGTCAGCCCAGCGATGGTCGCGGCTAAGTAGTTGGAGAAGGCGAGAGCCAAGAACCAGGAGCCCATCACCGTGGAGACGATGTCAGCGGGGGCGAGCTTGGTCACCATCGAGAGCCCGACCGGCGATATACAGAGCTCCCCGGTGGTCTGCAGGAGGTAGCCGAGCAGCAGCCAGCCCATCCAGACCATGCCCTGTCCATCGGCCTGACTCGCACCGATGTAGAGGGCTCCGAAGCCTAAGCCGAGCTGAGCTAGTCCCATGCTGAACTTCACTGGAATGCTCGGCTCGATCCCCCGGCGAGCCATGACCGCCCACAGCGATGAGAAGACCAGACCGAACATCAGGATGAAGAACGGGTTCGCGGCTTGGTACTGGGAGGCGGGCACCTCTAGGCCGTCGACGGTCATCCCGATGTGCTCTTCGGCGACGACGATAGTGGTGTCGGGGCTGTTGAGGTTGAGGGTCTCATCGGCGACCGCCCCATCCTCGGTCTGGCGGCGGTTCTCCATGATCCTCGCCTGTTTTTCGGCTCGGAAGCCGTCCAACTCATCGATGGTCAGAATGTCGAAGTCGTTGATGGGGTAGCCGAGCTGAGCCTGGCTCAATCGGAAGGTGATCTCTTGCCCGACGTCTTGGGGTGTGAGCTCTCGCCCTTGAAGGACACGGTTTACGTTTCGGTCTGTGAAGTTGTTGACGGACGAACCGGCCTGCTCGAAGAACGCCCAGAACAGCATCGAGAAGAACATCAAGATGAGAACCACCAGGAGCCTCTCGCGCTCGATGGTGGGTCGGGTCACGGTCTGGTAGACGAGCCAGCCCAAAGCGATCACGCCGAAAGCGATGAGCAGTTGACCGGCTAGGGTGTCCCGCTGGAGAAGTAGGGCGATGACCGGCACCGCCAGGGCAGTCAGGAAGTAGACCGTCAACAGAGGACCGACCCCGTGAGACTTCGCCTCTTCGGAGGGTTGACCGGCCCACTGGGGCAGCCCTCCCCGGGTGAGGGCGGTCAGGGCGATGGCCGCGGCAGCGACGATGGCCACGGCGATGGTTCCGTTTATCGTCAACTGAAGGGGGGTGTCGGCGATAGCGACGAGCCCGAATGCGGTCCCCAACGAACCGAAACCGATGGTGACCTGATTGAACTTCGGAGGCAGAATAAAGATCAGTAGACCGACCAGCATGCCGATAGTGGCCAGTCCGAACCCGTAGTGCCAGCCGTAGGTCTCTCCCACATAGCCGCAGATCAGC